>CAYXXM010000051.1:0-10651 GCA_964469085.1 uncultured Haloferacaceae archaeon | reverse complement strand
GCCGGCGGGACCGCGACGGGGAAGACGACGCTGCTGAACGCGGTGTCGCTGTTCATCCCCTCGTCGGCGAAGATCGTCTCAATCGAGGACACGCGTGAGGTAGAACTCCCCCAGCGCAACTGGATCGCCTCTGTCACGCGGCCATCCTTCACCGACGACGACAAGGGCGACATCGACGAGTTCGATCTCCTGGAGGCCGCACTCCGCCAGCGCCCCGAGTACATCGTGATGGGCGAGGTGCGGGGGGAGGAGGGGAAAGACCTCTTCCAGGTGATGTCCACCGGGCACACGTCCTACTCGACGTTCCACGCCGACTCCGTGGGCGAGGTGCTCAAGCGATTCACGACGGAGCCAATCAACGTCTCGAAGACCATGTTCACGGCACTCGACCTGGTCTCCATCCAGAGCCGGACCAGGGTCGCCGGCAACCGGGTGATCCGCAACACGGGCATCACCGAAATCAATCACTACGACGCCGAGAACGACGAGATCAACGTCAAGGACGTGTTCCAGTGGCAGGCCGAGACCGACGAGTTCCTCCAGATGGGCGATTCCAGCACGCTGGACGAGATCATGTTCGACCGCGGGTGGACGCGAGAGGAACTGGATGAGCAGATGTTCAAACGCCAGACGGTACTCGCGTATCTCATCGACGGGGGACTCAACACGTACACCCAGGTCGCGGCGACGCTCCAGGCGTTCATCAACGACCCCAAGACCATTCTGACGCTGATGGCCAACGGCGACCTGGAGGAGTCCCTGGAGGACCTCCGGGAGATGGAGTCGGTGTACATCGATGTCGACCCGGAGCAGGAAGAGCGGGTACCCCGGCCGGAGCCCGGGGAGGATGTCCTGGAGCAGGCAGCCGAGATTCTGGAACGCGCCGACGAGGAGATATTCGAGGACCTCCGCGGGGAGATACCCGACAGCGTCGCGTCGGCGATGGTCGATACCGAGCCAGCAGCGGATATCGAGGTTTCCGGCGAGCTTCCCGAGGCGGAGGCACCGACGCCGGGAGACCCAGACCCGGCAACCGAGACGCCGCTGGATGCGGGGAGTAGCGAGCGCTCGGAGCTGGGCGACGTCGATAGCGAGGCCAACGAAGACGAGGGTGGGACACCGGCGCTCGCGTCAGGCGAATCAGCCGAATCGGACGGCGAGGCCGTAACTGATTCGGAAGACGGGACGGTAGCAGATTCAGATGCCGGGACTGTTGCTGATTCGGCCGACGAGGCGACTACTGCTGGCGGTGCTGACGCGCCAGACAAATCAGTCCTGGGAGAGCCCGATGGTGGCGCCGAGCCCACGGGAAGCGAGGCCGCGTTCGAGGCGGCTGACGAACCTGTGTCCGTCGAGTCGAACGGGGGCGATGTCGCAGAGGCAAGCGAACCGGACGGCGGCGAATTGGCCGACCCACGGAGCGAAGAAGCGGCCGAACCAGAGACTGCTGACCCAGTGGAGCCGTCATCCGACGAGAGTGCGGCCGGGTCCGACCCGGACGACGCTGAAACTGCCGACGACGACGGGACAGCCGTTGCCGACACTGACGCCGAAATTGCCGACGACGGGCCAGCCGTTACCGACACCGTCGCCGAATCCGCTGACGCCGAGAAACCCGGTGACACCGACGCAGAGACGGATATCGCCGGCACGAATGCGGCCGATGGCTCGGGCGACGGGGAAGATGCTGGGTCGGCCGATGAGGTAGAAGGTCGTTCGGAGGGCGAGGAAGATGGTGGGTCGGCCGACGAGGACGATTGGGGGTCGGGCGACCAGGACTGGGAGGAACTCACTGAGGAACTGAGCTCCGACGGTGACGATACGGCTGACGTCGATTCGTTGGGGCTCGGCGACGACGGAGAGGCGGATTAGATGAGTCTCGAATTCGGCGAGGCGCAGGACGACGCCGACCCGTTAGCCGACGCGTTCTACCCGCTGTTCACCTGGCTCTTCGACCCCGAGGGGGATTTTGTTGGGGATATCGGCACCAAACTCGAGGAAGCGCGGATGAACGAGATGGTGGAACACTACATCTCGCGCTCGCTCGCCGTGGGGGTCATCGTCGGCAGCCTCCTCTGGCTCGTCGGGAGTGTTGCGGGCTGGGCGATTTTCAACTTCGGCATCCTCTCGGCCGAGACGGTCAGTCTCGGCATCCCCGTCGAGAGCGCCGAGACAGCGGCGCTGCTGAAGCAGGCGACGGTGCCAGCGGCCATCCTGCTTGCCGGACTCGTCTTCGGCAGTATCGGGTTCGGCTTGGGGTTCGGGACGCTGATGATTATCCCGTTTTCGCGGGCCTCGGCGCGTGAGCGGGCCATCAACATGCTGCTTTCCGACGCCATCTCCTACATGTACGCGCTGTCTGTCGGCGGGCTGAACCAACTGGAGATACTGGAGTCGATGGCCGCCGCGGACGACACGTACGACGAAGTGGCGAAGGAGTTCCAGAGCATCGTCAACGAGACGGAGTACTTCGGCACCGACTACCGAAACGCGGTGCGCAAACAGTCCCAGGAAACCCCGAGCGACGAACTCTCGCAGTTCCTGACCGACATGCTCTCCATAATCAACTCCGGCGGTGACATGGAGCAGTTCCTCTACGACAAGAAGGAGAAGCATATGCGAACCGCCAAGCAGCAGCAGGAAGTGACACTGGAAACCCTGGAACTGTTCGGGGAGATGTACATGACGCTCTCGCTGTTCCCGCTGCTGCTCATCATCATTCTGGTCATCATGAGCATGATGGGCGACCCCAAAACGGACCTCATCTACGGCACCATCTACGCGCTCATCCCGATTACCGGCCTCGGCTTCCTCGTGCTCATCTCGACGGTGAAACAGGACGAACCCGGTGACGGCTACCTCTCGCCCGGGGAGGGAAGCGAGCGACTGGAGACGGCCCACCAGGAGGGGCTGGTCCACCTGGGACTCATCGAGGCGTTCACGGGGGAGTTCACGGTGTTCGACCGCATCAAGTCACGCGAAGGGAACTTCAAGACGAAGAACCTGCTCGCGGCCCCTCAGCTCTTCTTCCGGGACAACCCGCTGTTCTCCCTGGCTGTGACGGTCCCGACGGCGGTAGCCGTCGTCGGGGTGTTGCTGGTCAACAGCGCGATTCCGACGACCTGGGAGGGGATGATCGCCAACCCCGTCTGGGGGACGTTCGCCTGGTTCTACATCCCCACGTACATGATTCTCTTTCCGCTGGCGTTCTTCTACGAATGGAACCAGCGCACGCGGAAGGCAATCATCGGCAAGCTCTCGGAGAACCTCCGGAAACTCTCGTCGGCCAACGACACCGGGCAGACGCTGCTCGAGTCCGTCCAGACGGTGGCCGACACGTCGACCGGGAAACTCGCCGAGGAGTTCGAGGTGATGTACGCGAAGGTGAACTACGGCATGAGCCTGCGGGACGCGCTGGTGGAGTTCAACAACACCTACCACATCCCGCGGCTGGCACGCACCATCAAGCTCATCGCCGAAGCTCAGGAGGCCTCCAGCCAGATTACCGACGTGCTCTCGACGGCCGCCCAGTCCTCTGAGAACCAGGACGATATCGAGCGCGAGCGGAAATCCCGAACCCGGATGCAGGTCGCCATCATCCTGATGACCTACCTCACGCTGCTTGCGGTGATGGCCATCCTGAAGACGCAGTTCCTCGACGTCATGTCGGGGCTGACCGAGCAGGCCGGCGGCGGTGGCGGCCTGGCGTTCGGCGGCGGCGTCGACGTCGAGTTGCTCACGCTGCTGTTCTTCCACGCCGTCACCCTGCAGGCGTTGCTCTCGGGGTTCATCTCGGGCTACATCCGCGACGCCAAAATCATCTCCGGGGTGAAGTTCGTCGTCATTCTCCAGACCATCGCGCTGGTCACCTGGGTGGTGGTGGCGTGAGCCCCACGCTGGACGTCGACAGTGGCGAGTGCCGTCAGTGTTGGGCCGACCACGAGGGTAACCAATCTCGAACGCTCCGGGGCAGTGACCGTGGCCAGACGGTGCTGGATTACGGCATCGCCGTGAGCATTTTCGTCATCGCGCTGGTGTTCGTCCTGGGCACGATACCCGGGATGTTCGCTCCCTTCACCGGAAACAGCGGGGGAGCACAGACGGCTGACCGCGTCGCCAAATCGCTGTCGGCCGACGTGCTGGGGGCGCCCCTGCGGCCGTACGTGCTCAACGCGACCTGTACGGTGGGGTTTTTCGACCAACTGAATGGCGGTCCCAGCGCCGCTGACAGCTGTCGCTTCGACACCAATGCCACCGACCTCCCGTCGGTGCTCGCGCTCGATTCCACGACCGGAATCCGTGTCGAGATCACGAATCTCGACGGCACCGTCGCAACGATCGACGGCACGTCGCTCGAGGCGGGCGGGACGCTACCCAAACGGTCCACCGTCACCTCCGCTCGTCGAACAGTCGGTATCGACGGCCAGACGTACACGCTGGAGGTGCACGTCTGGTGACCCGTCGCCGTTCCGGGCCAGACAGCTCACGGGGGCAGGCCTATACGCTTGAGGCCGTCGCCGCCGCCATGCTGCTGCTTGCGAGCCTGCTGTTTGCGCTGCAGGTGACCGCGGTGACGCCGTTGACCGGCAGCACGTCCAGCCAGCACATCGAGAACCAGCAGGCCCGAATCGCGGAGGGGGTCCTGGCTGCCGAAAACGAGAATGACACCATCGTCCCGACGCTGCTCTACTGGAACGAGAGTGGTTCACGGTTCCACAACACCAGCCGGGACACGTACACGGCCGGCGGCCCGCCGACGGTGTTCGGGTCGGTGCTGAACCAGACTCTCGGAGACCGGAACATCGCCTTCGACCTCCACGTCTACTACGTCGGCCAGAACGGTGCTCGCGAGAAGCGCGCCATCGTCGACCTCGGGGAGCCGTCGGACCACGCGTCCAGAGCCAGTCGGATGTTGACACTGTACGACGATGACAGGGTTCTCGCAGCCAACGGGACCGAACAGGGGACGCTCGCGGAAACCGACTACTTCGCTCCCGATGCGGCGCCGAACAACCGCATCTACAACATCGTCGAGGTGGAGGTGGTCCTATGGCGGATGTGACCGGAGAATCCGTCAGCCGTCTTCGCGATGCCGACCGTGGGCAGCTGTTTCTGGTCACCGCGCTGGCGCTTTCGCTCATGTTCGTCGTGCTCGCGGTGCTGCTCAACACGGCCATCTACACCGGCAATATCGCGACACGCGACCCCGGACCAGGCACTGGCGAGGTCATCGAGTACGAACGCGCGGCGGTTGCGATGGGCGAGCACACGATCGCCGCGGTGAACGAGCAGAACAACAGCAGTTACAGCAATCTCCGGACCTCGTTCACCGATACGGTCGATATCTGGAGCGAGTCGGGGTCGGTCCACCCTGCCACGGAGCTGTCAGACACCCAGGCCACCACAGTGGCGATGGTGGATGGCACGAAAATCGCCCAGGAGAGCCAGGACTCGTTCACTGACGATAACGGGACGGCGGACTGGACAGTGGCCAACAACTCCTCTGCGCGAGCGTTCCGGCTCAACGTCTCCCAGTCGTCGCTCGTCAACATCACCGCCGGGCTGCTAACCGACTCCTTCTACGTCGGTTTCGACGACGGCGGCGGCGAGTGGAGAACGTACGTCTACCGTGAGGGCGATGGCAACGTCACCGTGGAAGTCGAAGACCCCTCCGGCTCACCGGTTGGCTCGGCCTGTTCGGTTGCTCCCGGGAGCGACGACCACGTCCTGATCGAGCTTTCCACGGCCCAGATTGGGGGGAAGGACTGCCCGGCGCTGACAACGTTGTATTCCGGCATCGACGACCGGTATAACGTGACCTACAACAGCGCGAAAGACGGTGGGTCCGAAACGATCAACGGCACCTACTCCGTCGTCGTCGACCGGTCGACGGACGAACTCGCGACGGGCGCCGACGCCACCAGTGATGACCCGTACGCCGCACCCGCGCTGTACAGCGTGGAGCTGCAACTCACGTACCGAAGCCCGGTGGCGTACTACCGGACGAATATCGAAATTGCCCCGGAGGAGGCAGATGACTGACCGAGGACGCTGCTGGCGCGACGACGAGCGTGGCGTGTCGACGACGCTCAGTTATGCGCTGACGCTGGCCGTCACCGCGATTCTGATAACCGGACTGTTGATCGCCGGCGGGACGATGGTGGAGGACCAGCGCGAGCGGATTGCCGACGAGGAGCTCTCGGTGGCCGCCGAACAGCTCGCAAGCGGGCTGACGGAGGCCGATAGGCTGGGTGACACCGTAACCGACGGCACCGTACGCGTCAGGGTCTGGCTACCCGACCAGATCGCCGGCAGTGCGTACAACATCGAACTGGAAAACGAGCCGACACCGGACGCACAGCCCGCAAAAGCGACGATTACCACCATCTCACAGGTCGTCGACGCCGAGGCGGAGCTGTCACTCAGGACCGGCATCCCCATCGCCAACCGAACGATTATCGGCGGTCCGGTGGTCATCGAACACCGGGACGCCGACAGCGACGGCGACCGAGAACTGATTGTCAACGAATCCGGGAGTCTCTCACCAACGTCGCGCGGTCCGGTGATGCTGAACCGCACGGAACTCGTTTTCGTCGACCCGGGCACCCAGGAGCTCTCGAGCGTCGCCGCCGACGGGACAGTGACCCGATACGGCGTCAACGCGAAGGCCATCGGGCCGAAGCAAGCCGACCTGGACACGGACGGCCTCAGGGAGATTCCCTACGTCGACAACGCCAACCGCCTGCGTATCATCGACTCCGAGGGAGAGGTTGAGACGTTGGCGACCGATGCTGCCTACACCCCGCTACAGGCAGACTACAAGACGTTGCTCACAGTCGGGGAGTGGCGAGGGGAGATAAGCGTCTTCTACCTCAACGTCTCTGACACACTCAACGACGAGGCCACCATCTACCGTGTGAGCGTCGATGGGACACCCGAACAGGTCATCGTCAACGGAAGCGCCGTGGATGCGACGGCAATCTCCGGCATCGCAGACCTGAACGGCGACGGCGACCGGGACCTCGTATTCCTCGGGGACTCCCAGGGAATCCACTACATCGATGACGGCGCCGAGCACTACACCGGACAGGATGTCGGCACGAACAACGGTGCCGGTATCGGTGAGGCCCGCGTGTTCGCAAGCGGCGAGTCGCCGAACGTCCCGTACGTCGACGGCTCCAACGAACTCCATTACTACCCCGACCGAACAACGAACGCGCTGGCCACCGACTCGACCAAGTCGCCTGTCGCGTCCATCGACTGGGCCGGCAACGAGACGCTGGAGATGGCGTACGTCTCGACCGGGGACAACACGCTCAAGTTCGTCTATCGGAACAACGGGACCGTCCGAACCATCAACGACTCGGCGGGCGACCCGATTACAGCCGATAACGAGGTGGGGACCGCATGATGACTGGCCTGCGGTTCGGGGGATGGAGCTTTCCCCTTGGAGGCTATAACAGATGACCATGGCAGACGGCGGTCCCTCCCTCCATGCCGACCGTGGAGGCCAGTCCTCCACCATCGGCGTCGTGCTAATCCTGGCCATTACCCTGATGGGAACGGGTCTGGTTGTGGGCTACGGTACTGATGCCATCCGGGACACCGAGCGGGTCACGACGCTATCGAAGGCCGAACATTCGTTGACACAGTTCGACTCCCAGACCGCCATCGTCGCCCTGGGCGAGAGCGTCGTCCAGCGGGTCGACCTAGGCTCCTCCGGGGGTGGTCAGTACTCTGCCGATGACGACGCCGGATGGATACGCGTCGTCCACAGGAACGCGACCGGCGACGGCACCGACGAGGTTATCTACAACGAAACGCTCGGCGTCGTCCGCTATGAGAACGAAGACACCACCGTCGCCTATCAGGGCGGCGGGGTCTGGCGCAGTGGGGCCAACGGGAGTTCGATGCTGTCGCCGCCGGAGTTCAACTACCGGGGCTCGACCCTGACACTTCCGATCATCAGCATCGCCAACGACGGGAGCGCCTCCGGCGAGACCACGGCGGTCGTCACCCGGGCGAGTGATTCGAGGAAGGTCTATCCGAACGATTCGGCCTCCTACGACGACGGCGGTGGCTTCCGGAACCCGGTCACAAACGGGACCATCGCGGTGACGGTCAAAAGCGAGTTCTACCACGGCTGGGCATCCTTCTTCCGTTCACGGACCGCCGGCAACGTGAGCGTTGACCACGACGCGGGCACGACGACGGTAGCACTCCAGACTGTCGACAACATCGGCGACTTCACACTCGCTGACGCGCTTGACGACGACGGGTTGAACGCCCGCGGGCAGTCCTCGGGCCATAGCCTCGATAACTTCAACGTCAGCTTCGAGAAGTCCAGCGGCACGCTGAACAACTTGTACGTCAGCTTCTACGCCGAGGAGGGGAACCACCGCTGGGAGTACGTCGTCCACGTGCCGGAGGGGACGAACTGTAACGGAGGGCTCGATAGCGACGACACCCTGGAACTGTTCGTCTTCTACAAGAATACCGACACGGGCGCCCAACACGAGTGGACCAACCAGTCAATCGACGCCCAGGATGACCCCATTCACGTGGAATGCGGCAGCACCAGTACGCTGGTCGTCGACATCACGTCTTCCACCTCGGCGACGTACCAGGAGACGACAATTAGCGACGAGGGCACCTTCTACGACTGGTCCGGCTCGGTTGCCGGCAGTGCGACGTTCGACCATACGGGCGAGGATGGGGAGACGACGACGTTCGAGCCGACCAACACCAACACCACCACCAGCCGCCATCTCTCGCGACACTACGTCGCGTTGATGGGAGACGACTTTACGCTAAACTCCCGCACCGGGACAGGCGCCCGGGGTGGCTCACAGATCGATATCAGCGAGTCCGGCGGCACCATCGACTACGAGACCGGCGGTCAGGCGTACATCACCTACCTCCACATCACCGAGAACGAGGTTGAGGTCGACCTGGGGTAGTCAGTCGAGTCGTCCGAACCGGTCCGGCGGCCGACGGTGGTCGGTGGCCTGCTCGAATCCGTAGCCCAACTCCAGGAGCCGTGGCTCGGCGAACTTCGGGCCGAGTAGTTCAACGCCCACGGGCAGGCCATCCTCGGTGAACCCCGCGGGGAGCGTGATAGCCGGCAACCCCGTGTGGGCGGCGAGTTCACACCGCATCGCGTCGAACGGCTGGTGATTCGGGATCTCGACGGGCGGTATCACCGAAGGCGGGTAGAGCAGCGCATCAAGGTCGTGGTCGGCCAGTCTGGCTTCGGTGTCGACCCGTATCTCGCGGCGACGCTCCAGTCTGTCGAGGTAGTCGGCGTTCTCACGGAGCGCTTCCGTGTCCGTCCCCAGAATGTCGCCCTCGTAAATCCGCTCCTCGATGCTCGGCGCGATGGTCTCGGTTTCGACGATTCCCGCGAGGGTATCGAACGGCACCTCGGGACGACCGGCGAGGTAGGCGTCGATGTCGCGCTTGAACTCGTAGGCGAGCACCCGTGCGGAGTCGAGTTTCTCACGGTCGATGATCTCGACCGGGTCGACAATCGTCGCGCCCGCCGCCGCCATTTCGGAAATCGCGTCGTCGACGACGGCCGTGACAGTTTCGGCGGCCGCCGGGTCGGCGTCGGTCTCCTCGTTGAGACCGAACAGTTCCCGCGCCACGCCGATGCGTGCACCGTCCAGCCCATCCGGGTTGAGGTGTGAGACGAACCCCTCGTCCGGAACGTCATCGACGCCGGTCGCCGTCACCGGGTCCTCGGGGTCGTAGCCCACGAGCACGTCCAGCAGCCGCGCGGCGTCCTCGACGGTCCGGGCGATTGGGCCAACGGTGTCCTGGGTTGCACAGAGCGGGACGACGCCGCTGGCACTGACGAGGCCGCGGCTGGGGCGGAGTCCCACGAGGTCGTTGAACGCCGGGGGCGAGCGAACAGAGGAACAGGTGTCCGAGCCGGTTCCCGCGACGGCGAGGTTGGCGGCGACGGCGACGGCGGTTCCGCCGCTCGACCCGGAGGGCCGGCGGTTGGTGTCGTAGGCGTTGCGCGTCGCGCCGCCGAGGGAACTGATGGTGTCGACGCCGAAGGAGAGCTCCTGCAGGTTCGTCTTGCCGAGGACCACGGCGCCTGCATCCCGAAGCTGTTCGACGACGAACGCGTCCTCCTCGGGGACGCAGTCGGCCAGTGCCGTCGAGCCAGCGGTGGTCGGCATGTCCGCGGTGTCGTGGTTGTCCTTGAGCAGGATGGGAACGCCGTGGAGCGGGCCGGTGAGCCCCGATTCCTCGAATTTCCGGTCGAGCGTCGCGGCCCGCTCACGGGCGTCGCCGTTCAGCGTCAGGACGGCGTTGAGTTCGTCGTCGTAGGCCATGATGCGGGCCTCGTACTGCTCGACCAGGTCGACCGCGGTGCAGTCGCCGCTGGCGATGGCGTCGTGGACCTCGGCTATCGTCGCTTCCAGCAGGTCGAAATCGGCAGGGAGAGCCATTCGTTCGAAATTGCGACGGCCACCTACTTAACGCTGAACGGTCGGGTCATCGCACGCCACCATGCCCGCGCCGAAACTCCCGGACTGCATCCAGCGACGGAATGCCTTCGCGGGCACCGGCCACCGTAGTCGAAAGCGACCCGGCCACGATGGCGACGTCCAGCGCCTCCGGGAAAGGGTCACCGGCG
>CAYXXM010000050.1:0-10682 GCA_964469085.1 uncultured Haloferacaceae archaeon | reverse complement strand
CACCTCGCTGCCGTGCTCGGGACGGGCATCGAGGGAGTGTGTCTGGTCCACGCCGCGATGCGACTCGGCGCGACACTGGTGCCGCTCTCCCCGGAGCTTACGCCGCCGGAGTTGCGCGAGCGATTCGACCGGGCGGATGTGGACCACGTGGTCTGTGAGCTCGGCACCGAGAGCACCGTTCGGGACGCCGTCGAGCGCCTCGCCCCCCACCTCTCGGTTTTCAGTATCGACGAGACCGACTGGGACGATGCGACCCCGCTCGCCGCGGCCGAACCGACGGAGTTCGGCCCGAATGCGTGGGACCGCGCGGACGTCCAGTTGGTGCTGTTCACCTCAGGTACGACCGGTCGGCCGAAAGCCGTCCAGCTAACGATGGGGAACCTGCTCGCCAGCGCGACGGCGAGCGCGTTCCGGCTGGGTATCGACCCGGAGGACCGGTGGCTGGTGCCGCTCTCGCTGCACCACATGGGCGGAATCGCCCCCGTGCTTCGGTCGGCCCTGTACGGCACCACAGTGGTGGTTCGGGAATCGTTCGACCCCGGACGCACTGTCGACGACATCCGGAACTACAACATAACCTGCGTCTCGCTGGTCCCGACGATGTTGCGGCGGATGCTCGACGCCCGCGGGACGCTCCCCGATTGCCTGCGGTTCGTGCTCGTCGGGGGCGCGCCCTGTCCGGAAGAGCTCATCGACCGCTGCCGTGATTTCTCGGTACCGGTCTGTCCGACCTACGGGATGACCGAGACGGCCTCCCAGGTGGCAACCGCACGTCACCGGGAGGCGTACGAGACGCCGACGACTGTCGGTCGCCCACTCCTCTGGACCGACGTGACTATCGTCGACGAGGACGGTACGGCGCTCAAGACTGGCGAGACGGGCGAACTGGTAGTCAGCGGGCCGACGGTGACACCGGGCTACTACGACGACATCGCGGGCGAATCGGTGTTCGGAACGCACGGCTTCCACACTGGGGACGTCGGCTATCTGGACGAGGCTGGACGGCTGTACGTGCGCAATCGGCTGGACGACCGCATCCTCACCGGCGGGGAGAACGTCGACCCTGGCGTCGTCGTCGATGCCATCCGCGAGCATCCAGACGTGCGGGAGGCAGCGGTCGTGGGTCTCCCCGACGAGGAGTGGGGCGAACAGGTCGCCGCCCTCGTCGTTCCCGAGGACGATGCCTTCGACATCGAGGAAGCCGCGACCTCCGACGTCGCGGAAGACGATGCTCTCGACGTGGCGGAGGAAGCAAATCCCGACGTGGCGGAGGAAGCGACCCCCGACGTCACGGGGGAACCAGCCCTCGATGTCGCCGAGCTGGAGTCGTTCCTCCGAAATCGACTTGTGGGGTTCAAGATCCCGCGAACGCTCGCGTTCGAGGCGGAACTCCCGCGGACCGTTTCCGGCACTGTCGAGCGCGATGCGGTCCAGGAACGGCTCGCGGATGGACCGACCCAGCAGATCGAGCGGACCATGACCAGCGGCCGTGCGGCGACGCCAACCGAAAGTGGTCCGACAACCGCCCAGCCAGCGGATGAGGACGACTCCGATGGGACAGCGGGCGACTCCGGCGAGCGAGCCGACGGCGACGGGGAGAGCCAGCCCCGAATCGGCGGGGCCGCGCTCTCACCCGACGAGCCCGCTGCAGCGTCGGTAGAGGGCATCCGCAAGTCCCAGTTCAACCAAGACGAGGACACGACGGCGAACGCGGGACGGGGTGCCGCGCTCGGTTCCGGCCGCGAGTCGGCCGATTCATCCGCGGAGACCCCCGAGGGAGTTGCTGGCGACGGTGAGGACGACCATTGGGCTGGTGACAGTGCCGCGACCAATGGCGACGAAGACAGCTGAGCAAGAACTGTCGACCACGGGGGCGGAGTTCGAAACCGCTTATCACGCGGGTGTTCGTTACAGTTTCCCATGCAACTTCTCGACGAGACCATCGTGCCCGAACACGCCCGCGGCGTGAAACGGGAGGCGAGGGAGTTTGCGGCGGAGCACATCGAACCGGTGGCTGCCGAGCGCTTCGCTGCCGGCGAGTACCCGTGGGACGTGCTGGAAGCGGGGATGGACGCCGGCCTGGTCGCCCAGGACCTGCCCGAGGAGCTCGGCGGCCGTGGGTTCGACATCGAGCAGGTGCTGGCACTGGGTGAGGAGCTGTTCCGCGCGGACGCGGGCATCGGACTGACGATGCTGCTTGCCTCCTTCGGCTGTGAGCTGGTCGAGCAGTACGGCAGCGACGAGCAGGCGGAGACCTATCTCCGGCCAGTCGCCGAGAACGAGCAACTCTCCGGCCTCGCTGTGTCGGAACCCGAGACCGGCTCGGACCTCGCCGGCATGACCACCAGCGCGGAGCTTGACGGCGACGAGTGGGTGCTGAACGGCGAGAAGTACTGGGTCGGGAACGCCGTCGAGGCCGACTGGCTCACCGTCTACGCCAGGACCGGCGACCGGGAGGACCGCTACGCCAACTACTCGCTGTTCATCGTCCCGACCGATACGGAGGGGTACGACGCCGAACACATCCCCGAGAAGATGGGAATGTGCGCCTCCAAACAGGGCCACATCGTCTTCGACGACTGCCGGATTCCGGAGGCGAACCTCGTCGGCACCGAGGGCGGCGGGTTCTACGCGCTGGCGGACTTCTTCAACCACGGTCGCGTCGCCGTCGGCGGGCAGGGACTCGGCCTCGCCGCGGCGGCCATCGAGGAGGCGTGGTCGTTCGTCCACGACCGCGAGGCGTTCGACAGCGGCGTGAACGAGTTCCAGGCGGTCCAGCACATGCTGGCGGACATGCGGACGGAGTTCGAGGCCGCTCGCGCGCTGAACTGGCGCGCCGCGAAGAAGGTGAAAGCCGCCGAGGACCCGGGGTTCTGGGCGGCAATGGCCAAGACCAAGTCCACCGAAACCGCGGTCGATGTGGCAGAACGGGCGATGCAACTGCACGGAGGACGGTCGATTCTGACGGAGAACCGCATCGCGCGGGTGTATCGGGACGTGCGGATTCCGGTGATCTACGAGGGCGCCAACGAGATTCAGCGGAACCTCATTTATCAGCAGACGCCGCGGTAGGTGGAGCAGTCGCTGGAAATTCGGGGTCGATGTTCAGCGCTATCCGTGTCCTGGTTGCTCGATGCAGGACAACGCTGCACAAACCAACAGCGACGATGGATTGTGCCAGAACACCTGACCCGCTGGTTCAAGCCGCTGACTGGTGATCGCTCATCCTGAACAGGATTGCCGGTGGTCCCTGATGATCTGGTCTGAGAGCAGGGGAGAGTAGCTCAACAGCTCTCTCGATTCGTCTGCTGAATCCGGCACAGGGGTTCTGGTCATATGCGGAGGTTTCTCCGGCGTGAACGTCTGTTGGTCAGTTCCAGTTCCTGCGGCGAAGGCATACCCCTGATACGCAACAGCAACGTCCCAGCCGATACACGCCCATCGTTCGGCTTTAGTCTCGGCGTTGTATCCCTCCTGTACCTCCATAATGACGACCTTGAACAGCGTTCCCGTCGGTGATTTGTAGGTTCCGATTATGCCGGTTTTCCCTCCGAGCATTCGCCAGTCCTTGCCATCTGTCTCAATCAGTTTCCAATCGCCCTTCGGAACGGGTAACTGATCTTCGGCTGTTGGTTCGGGCGTCTGTGTCGGTTCTACTGTGGTGGTCGGCTCGGGCGTGGGAGATTTCGAACCTGTTTCTGGTGGCGTATCTGTGGCTGGATTGTCCGACAAACAGCCAGCTATCGCGGTAACAGCGGAGAGGACTCCAAACTGGAGGAGTTCTCGTCGGGACCGAGCCATGCTCGGATGGTCAAAGGGGTCTGTAATAGGCTTTCTTCCGGCTCGGGTTTCCGTTTGGTTGTGAACCGCTGCTTCCAGGGATGGTGGCACCAACACCGTGAAAGCTCCTTCCCGCTCGTGTTTCCGTTTGCTTGTGAACCGTTGCTGCCAGGGATAGTGCCACCAACACACGAAAGCCCCTGCCCGCTCGGCTCGGGGGCCTCGCTGCGCTCCTCGGCTCGCTTCGCTCACCTGCGGTGCTTGCTTCAGCCGCCTTCGCCGACCGGACAGCCCCTTTCAGTCCCGCCCACAACACCGCCCACGTTCCTCCCCAACCGACTCCTTCGGGCTGGCGCCCTCAGTCGTCCTCCGAGAGAGCAAGCTCTCTCGTGCTCTCGTTCGGTTGGCTCACAAGAACCTCACGCTGGCTCGCGCACGGAGTCGCGAGCGATTCGCGCCACCGCTATGTGGAGAAAACCTAATTCTACCAACTTTTCCCGTTCAATCCGCAACCACGACGCCGTTCTCGACGGGTGTGAGTCGCCGTTCGAGCAGCAGAATCCCGACGACCATGACGCCGCCGACGCCGATGAGCGTCGGCCAGAGCCACGCCGCCAGCCCGTAGTCGAAGAAGAGTCCGCCGGCGAAGGAGCCGATACCGAAGCCGGCGCGCTTGGCGACGACGAGCAGCGAGAGCTGTGAGCCCCGTTCGCTGTCGGTCCCGAGGTCGCTCATCAGCGAGGTGGAGACCGGCGAGTGGAGGATTTCCCCGATGGTTCGCAGGACGAGGTGGAGACCGACGAGAGCCACACCGACGGAGAGCATCACGTGGCCCCCGGGCGGTGCCGGGCCGAGGTCGAAGACGTAGACCAGCCATACCGCCGCCATCGCCGCCGCCCAGAAGCCGACTGAGACCACCAGCCCGCGACTGCGTCGCCACGACGAGATGGCGTCGACGACCGGAATCTGGAAAAGGACGAGCGTCAGCGGGTTCAGGATAAACAGCGTGCCGAGTTGGGAGGCAGAGAGCCCGAGCGTCTCCTTGGCGACGACGGGGACGGTGGTCTGCATCTGGGCGTACATCACCGCGAAGCCGACGTTGAGCGTCGCCAGCCAGAGGACGCGGCGCTTCGTGATGGCTCGACCCCAGTCGCCGACCGAATCCCGCAGCGTGACGCCGGATTGGCCCGCATGGACCCGGGGGACGAGCCAGAATAGGACGGCCGCGACAACCAGCGAGGTCATTCCGTCGGCAATGAACACGGCCGCCTGCACCCACTCGTAGAGCAGGCCGCCCACGACGAACCCCATCCCGAAGCCGACGTTGTTGAACACCTTGAGCAGCGAGTACGCCCGGTCACGGTTCTTCCCCTCGGTCAGGTCCGCGATGTAGGCCTGGCTCGCGGGTGTGTAGAGCCCGTTCGTGACGCCAGCGAACGCAGAGACAAGGACGAACGCGCCCGCAAGCGAGAGCGCGATGCCGATTCGCAGGTGGAAGTGGACGGTGGCGAACGGATAGACCAGGCCCGCACCGAACACGTTCACCAGCTGGCCGGCGGCGACGACGTAGACGGCGCGGTCGAAGCCGCGGACGGCGTCGGGCGAGGGACGGCGCACGCACACCGGTGGGGCAGGCGCGGGTTTAGGGATGAGGGTTCCGGCTGCCGTCGCCGGGGAGGCCCGCCGTCGCCTCCAGTGTTGGCGCTACCGGTCGCTCGTGTATGCGTACCGCCGAACAACCGGGGGTTCAAGCATCTCGGCGGCAGAGTCCCCGGCAATGGCACTCGACATCGCGACGCTGTTCCCGAACGGCGTCCTCCACTACCTGCTCGGGGGGCTGCTCATCGGCCTCGCGACGGCAATGATCTACGTCGGCACCGGCATCCCGGCTGGCGCGAGCACCTTTCTGGAATCGACGCTCTCGTTCGTCTCGGCCCGGAAGCGCTTCCAGCAGTTCCGGTTCGTCGCGTCTCGGGACTGGCGGCTCGTCTTCACGGCCGGAATCGTCCTCGGCGCCGCCGTCTACACCGCACTCTCGGGCGACCCCTGGTGGACCACCGACGTCCAGCCGTGGCGCCTCTTCCTCGGCGGCACGCTCGTGGGCGCTGGAACACGCCTCGGAAAGGGGTGTACGTCCGGCCACGGAATCTGCGGGGTCGGCTCGCTGGCGGAGGCGTCGCTGCTGAACGTGCTCACGTTCGTACTCGTCGCCGCGGGAACCGCCCATCTGCTGCTGGTTGTCGGGGTGGCGCCATGAGCGAGGAGGACGGAGAAGCGGCGGCGGCCGCCGATCGGCACTGGCTGTTCATGCCGCTCATCTTCGTCGCCGGCCTGGTTTTCGGGGTCGGACTCGCCCTCTCGCGGATGGCCCGGCCCGAGGTCGTGCTCGATTTCCTCCAGTTCGATGACTTCGGCCTGGTGTTCGTGATGGGCGGTGCCGCGCTGGTCGCCGGCCCCGTCTTCCATCTCGCGACGCGGAGCGGCGAGACAGCACCGCTCACCGATCGGGTGTACGGGCTCCGGCGGAAAACGATGGACAGCAACGTGTTGAGCGGTGGCGTGGTGTTCGGCGTTGGCTGGGGCATCTCGGGCATCTGTCCGGGCGCGGCCTATGCCAGCCTCGGTATCGGCAACTGGCCCATTCTCTACGGGGTCGCCGGAATGTTCCTCGGTGCGTACATCCAGGGCGTGGGCCGTGACGTGTTCGCGGACGCCGCCGACGCCGCACCATCTGGGGCCGACTGAGGCGCTCGGAGCGCTCTCCGCGCCGGGAGGTGGCCACCTCACCCGGCAGCCAACCGAGGCCGAGCGGTGCGCTGAAGAACCCCCCGGACACACCGACGTGTATGCGACTGCAGGAGTACTGGGGCATCGGCCCGAAGACGGCAGCACTGCTCGACGCCGAACTGGGCGTCGAACGCGCGGTCGAGGCCATCGAGAGCGCCGACATCCGCACGCTCTCCGAGGCGGGCGTCACCCGCGGGCGGGCGACCCGCATCCTCCGGCACGCAACCGGCGACGAGGGGCTGGATCTGCTCGCGACGGCCGATACGCGCAACGTGTACGACCGCCTGCTGGGACTCGCTGCAGAGGAGGCCCTGACTGCCCACGCCGCCGACCGCATCCGGGTGCTGACGCCGCTCGAAAGCCACGAGGCCGCCGAGGAGCGACTCGACCGGGTCGTCGACGCGATGGCAGCGTGGACCACGCTCGACGAGGAAGAGCGCGAATCGGTTATCTCGGCGTTCCAGCGCTACGACGAGGCGGGCGAGAGCCGGCGCGCGGCGGTCGAAACGGCGCTGACGCTCCGGGAGGTCGGGGTCGGCGACGGCTCCCGGGACGGGACGTTCGCCGACCTGGCTGCGGTAGAGCCGAACGCGCTCCGGGAGGCCGCCGACGCACTCGGCGCCGTCGAGGGCGGGTTCGTCAGCGGTGACGAGGAGATCGACCCCGCGCTGACGGTCGCCGAGGGCGCCGACGACTCCCTGGACCAGCTCCGGGCCGAGCTTGCGGCAGCCAGACGGCTGGACGACGCGGCCCTCGACGTGCTGGAGACGGTACGCGGACAGGGCGTCCGCTCGCTGGAGGCGTTCCAGAGCGCCGTCGTGGAGTACATCGCCGAGGAGACTGGCGTCACGACGAGCGACGTGCGGGCCGCCGGGCCCGGCGAAGCACGTGACGAGACGGATTTCGTCACCGCAACGCTGCGCTCGCTGGTCGGGGAACTGGAGTCGAAGGTCGCAGACAGGGAGGCGGAGGTCGCGGGCGAACTCCGGGCGGCCATCGATGCAGCGGGCACCGACGTCGAGGCCGCGGTCGACGCCGTGGACGAACTCGCCTTCGACCTGTCGCTGGCTCGGTTCGCCACGGCACACGACCTGCGGCGGCCCGACCTCGTGGAGGACGGCCTGGCCGTCGACGGCGCGCGGAACCTCTTCATCGAGGGCGATGTCCAGCCTGTCACCTACGGAATCGGTGACCAGGGAATCGGTCGCACCAGCGGTCCCAGACCGCCGACCGGTGACCGGGTCACGGTGCTGACCGGTGCGAACTCCGGCGGGAAGACCACACTGCTGGAGACGCTGTCGCAGGTCGCGCTGCTCGCGTCGATGGGGCTCCCCGTTCCGGCAGAGCAGGCAGCGGTCGGCGCGTTCGACACCGTCGTCTTTCACCGACGCCACGCCTCGTTCAACGCCGGCGTGCTTGAGTCGACGCTGCGCTCGGTGGTTCCGCCGTTGACCGGCGGTGGCCGGACGCTGATGCTCGTCGACGAGTTCGAGGCGATTACCGAGCCGGGTCGGGCCGCTGACCTGCTCAACGGTTTGGTGGACCTGACGGTCGACCGTGACGCCCTCGGCGTGTTCGTCACGCATCTCGCCGACGACCTGTCGCCGCTGCCGGACGCAGCGCGCATCGATGGCATCTTCGCCGAGGGGCTGACAGACGACCTCTCACTCCAGGTCGACTACCAGCCGCAGTTCGGCACCGTCGGGAAATCGACGCCGGAGTTCATCGTCTCCCGACTCGTCGCCAACGCGACGGACCGCGACGAGCGCAAGGCGTTCCGCAACATCGCCGCCGCCGTCGGGGAGGAGGCAGTCCAGCGCACGCTCTCGGACGCCGAGTGGAGCGACTGAGCCATCGCCGTTTCGATTTTCGAAAGCCTCAGATCCCGAAAAGCCACGGACGTGAGTAGCCGACTGCGCCGGGACACCCGCGGGATTCAAGGCGACGCCAGTCCCTGTCTTGCACGATGCGCCAGGACCACCTCATCTCCGCGGGCCAACTCACGCGGGGCGACGTGGAGTCGGTACTGGACCGGGCGGCGGAGTTCGACGCCGACCTGGACGCCGGTGACGCGGCACTCCGGGACCGCCACGCCGGCACGGTGCTCGCACTCGCCTTCTTCGAGCCGAGCACCCGGACCAAGCTCTCGTTCGACGCCGCGATGCAGCGCCTTGGCGGCCGCGTCGTCGACATGGGCGACGTGGACTCCTCCTCGGTGTCGAAAGGCGAGAGCCTCGCCGACACCGCTCGCGTACTGGAGGGGTATGCCGACGGCCTCGTGCTCCGGCATCCTCGTGAGGGTGCCGCCGCGATGGCCGCCGAGTTCGTCGACGTGCCGGTCGTCAACGCCGGCGACGGCGCGGGCCAACATCCATCCCAGACGCTGCTGGACCTGTACACGATTCGGGAGAACGCCGGTCTGGACGACCTCACCATCGGCATCATCGGCGACCTGAAGTACGGGCGGACGGTCCACTCGCTGGCGACGGCGCTGACGGAGTTCGACGCCCGGATGCATTTCGTCAGCCCCGAATCCCTGCAACTGCCCCGCTCGGTCCGGTTCGACCTGCACGAAGCGGGCGCACAGCTCCGGGAACACACCGAACTCGACCCAGTGCTCTCGGAGCTGGACGTGCTCTACGTCACCCGCATCCAGCGCGAGCGCTTCCCCGACGAGGACGAGTACCGGAAAGTCGCCGGGCGGTTCCGCGTCGACGCGGCGACCCTCGAGGCGGCGCGGGAGGACCTGACCGTGCTGCATCCGCTGCCTCGCGTCGACGAGATCGACCCAGAGATCGACGACACCCCGAACGCGACGTACTTCGAACAGGCACACAACGGCGTCCCGGTCCGAATGGCGCTGCTGGACCTCCTGCTTACCGATGAGTGACCACGAACTCCGCGTCTCCAAGATACGCAACGGTACCGTGCTCGACCACCTGCCCGGCGGGAGCGCGCTCAACGTGCTCGCGCTGCTGGGCATCGACGGCAGCGGTGGCGTCGGCGTCAGCGTCGCGATGAACGTTCCCTCCGACCGCCTCGGCACGAAGGACGTGGTGAAAGTCGAGGAACGCGAACTCTCCCAGGAGGAGGTCGACGTGCTCTCGCTCATCGCACCCCGGGCCTCCGTGAACATCGTCCGGGAGTACGAGGTGCGCGAGAAGAACCGCGTCGAGCGCCCCGAGCACGTTGCCGGCGTGCTTGTCTGTCCCAACAGCAACTGCATCACCAACGCCGACGAACCGGTCCGGAGCCGCTTTGCGGTGCTCGACGACGGGGTTCGCTGTGAATTCTGCGACGATATCGTGCGGGAGGGCATCGCCGACCACCTGCGTGGGGTGTGAGGGCGACCATCGGTGGGCGGATTGGGGGCCGGTCGGCAGAACGTATATCCCGTACAGCGTCCAACAGCCTCCAAGGATGCCGCTTCGCACGTTCCTCGATGACCACGGCGGTGTCGAGCGAGCGCTCGTTCTCGTCAACCGGAACCAGCCAGCACAGCTTCAATCGATGCTCGAAGGGGCGTTCGAGCGACAGCCCGTGCAAGTCACGGAGACCACCGCCGAGGAGTACCCGGAAAACACGGTGTTGCTGCTCGACGGAGCGGGCGACGTGGTCGCCGAATCCCCGCTCGATGCGGTTTCCGAGTCCCTGCTGTTCACCAACTCCGATGCGTACATCACCGGGTCGACGAGTCTGGAGGAGGCGGGCCTGCCCGACGTCCTCTCGGGGCTCGAGGACGTGACGTTCCGCCTGCGTGGCTACCCCCAATCGGACAAGGAGAAGTTGCTGCTCATCGGCGTCTCGCGACACATCGAACGGAACGCGTGGAACCGCGATGGCGGCACGCTGCGGGCGTCGTTCCAGCGGCTCTCCCGCATCCGGGACGAGGTGGGCACCGAGCGGGTGTACCGCCGCCTCGGCGAGAGCGGCGTCGATGTCCACGTCTACGGAGTCGACGACGGTGCGTCGCCGGACGGCCTGGACCTCACGGTCCACACCGGTGAGAGGGAGGATTACCGCGACTCCTGGTTCGTCGTCCACCGACCGCCGAACCCGGGGCGCGAGGACGCCATCGCGCTGCTGGCGATTCAGGACGAGACGGGCGTCTGGGA
>CAYXXM010000049.1:0-10701 GCA_964469085.1 uncultured Haloferacaceae archaeon | reverse complement strand
CTGCCCTACGCGGTAACCGCTGCCTTCGAACTGGCGTTCGCACTGGCGTATCTTCGGGCAGAGCGCACGGGAAGCCGTCGGGCTGCGGCGATTGCCGGCGTGGCCATCGGCATCGCCTTCTTCGCTCGCCCGTACACCGCCGTTCTGTTCGCCCTCCCGTTCGTCGTCCACGCCTGCGTCACGCTCGTACGCTCGGGGAGTTGGGTAGCGCCGGTTGGGCGGGTTCTGGATGCTGGTCGCACCGACGCCCAGCGAGCGCTGTTCACCCGCCGGTTCCTGACCGCGGCCCTCGGCGCCAGCGGCGTCGCCGCCGCCCTGGGTTACAACGCGCTGGTCACCGGCGACCCGCTGGTGTTCCCCTACGAGGCGTTTGCGCCCGAGGACGGCATCGGCTTCGGTCACCGCCAGATTCTGGGTCACGAGGTACAGTACACCGTCCCGCTGGCACTCGACGCCAACGCGCGGGTGCTCAGACGGCTGTTCACCGAGTGGGTCGTCGCCGGCGTCCTCGGCACCGTGCTCGCGGCAGTCGGACTGGTGGTGACCGCATGGAAGCAGGTGTTCGGTGAGGCGAGGAACGCCTCACAATCTCCGGCACTGCTGGCCGCGCTGTTTCTCACGATTCCGGCTGGCAACGTCGCCTTCTGGGGGAACCGGAACATTCTCGGCCAGTTGTCCGTGCCCGAGGACGGACTGGTTCACTATCTCGGGCCGTACTACCACTACGACCTGCTGGTGCCGACGGCGGTGTTCGCGGCCGTCGCCGTCGTGGCAGCGTCACGGTGGCTTGGCAGTCGCGGGGCAACTCGGTTCGATGCCGTGACCGCTCGACAGCTCTCGCTCGCGGCGCTGGTCGTGAGCGCGAGCGTCGTCGGCGCCGTCGCGGCGACGACGGCGGCGGCGCCGGTGTCCCGCAACACAGCGGTGAGCGACGAGTTCGAAGCGGGCTACGCGCCCTTCGAGAACGAGTCCGCCGGCGGGGATGCCGCAGCGACGGACGCGCCACCCGCGGAGGCGGTCGTCTTCCTGCCCACGCCGTACGGCCCGTGGCTCAACCACCCGTTCCAGCCGTTGCAAAACGACCCGGGCTACGACGAGGGCCGCATCTACGCGCTGGCGGATAGCCGCGAACTCGCAGTCGCGGCGGCGTTCCCGAACCGGCCGCTCTACCGATACGTCTTCCGGGGGTCCTGGGACCCGACTGACGGGGAGCCCGTGAGCTCCGAACTCCGCCGAGTCGAGCGCGCGTCGGGCGAGCAGATCCACATCACAGCAACGGTCGGTGTTCCCTCGGACGCAGAGCGAATCTCGGTTCGCGTCGGCGGCGACGCCGGGAGCGCGTACTACGTCGCCAACACCACGCCAGATCGGCTTCGCCTGAACCTCACCGTCGCGGACGGCGAGGCCTGGCTGACCGGAGAGAACCTCTCGGTGAGTGGCGACGGGGACGGCAGGGTCGCCATCGCAGACCGCGAGGAACTCACCATCGAGGTGTTCGTCTCCACCGGGCCCGGGGCAGGCTCCGGGTTCAGCTATCGGCTGGTGATTCCCATCGCCACGGATGACGGTGCTGTCCGTGCGCTCTCACCCACGGCGGAGCGCTGTCCGGTTCCGGATCGCTGTGTGCCGGTCGGTCTCGGAACCTCGCCCGACTGGGCGGTCGCAACGACGACGGTGCAGAACGCGTCCGAATAGCCGGCGAATCGACGACCTGCGATTAGACCAGCCGAGCACAACGCCCCCGTCGTCTGATCGCTGACCGCCGTGTTCGAACCCTGGCCGGTGGCGGTGTGCGATAGTTCTGTTCATTCGCGTACTGAACCCTGTTGGCGGGCGTGGATACTATGGAAAGGCTTTTGGAGATACTATCGAACCATCCTGTGTAACCCCATGGACCGACGAAAGTTCCTCAAACTGACGGGTGCCGCCGGCACAGCAGGTCTCACCGCGGGCTGTATCGGAGAGTTCGGAAGTCAACCGTACTCGGACGGCAACGTGAAGTTCCTGATGTCGCCGACTGAGCCCCAGGACCAGATGACGGCTCAGTACACGCCGGTCAAGGAGCGCCTCAACGAGGTCATCGACGAGGTGGACGAAGTCGGCATGAAGTACGCCGCAAACTATGCGGCGACCCTGAACGCGCTGGACTCCGGCACCGCAGACGTCGCCGAAACCGGCCCGTTCGCGGCTGCCCTCGGCGTCAACTCCGACAAAGCGGAGATATTGCTCCAGCGGAAAGCCTTCGGCAGCTGGACGTACAAATCCGTCATCGTCACGAAGCAGGACTCGGACATCCAGTCGCTCTCGGACCTCGAGGGCAAGACGGTCGCCTTTGCAGACCCGCTCTCGGCGTCCGGGTCGCTGTATCCGCTCGCGATGATGAAGGAGGCAGGCCTTGAGATTCCGGACGAACCGGGCAGCGAGAAGGGCGCGAACTTCACCCCGAACTGGTCCGGGCACGCCTCCGCCAAGGAAGCACTCGTGAACGGTCAGGCTGACGCGGCCGGAGTCGGATACTTCATCGTCGCTGGCGACGACAGCGAGTACGCTGAGGGCATTCGCGAGGTCGCCGCCGCGGACGGCATTCCGCGTGCGCCCATCGTCGTGAGTCCGAAGCTCAGCGACGACGAGAAGGACACGATTGTCACGGCGTTCACCGAGGCGCCGGACTCGATCTACTACGGCGACGACGGCGAGGAAGGGACGGACGACGACCTCTGGTTCAACGGTGTCCGCGAACGCGGCGTCGACACCTACCAACCGGTCATCGACAAGGCACAGAGCCTCGGGTACGGCGAAGACGTCTTCAAGTAGTGGCGTTGCCGTCTGTACCGGAACTGCAAACTAACTCCGCTGGCCCATACGGGCCGTTTTTCCAATAAACCGAGAGAATGGCGACAGTAACCGCATCGGACGTCACCAAGATCTACGACGAGAACACGGTGGCGCTGAACGACGTCTCGTTCGAAATCCCGGACGGCGAGTTCGTGGTGCTACTCGGCCCATCGGGCGCCGGGAAGTCCACGCTCCTCCGGATTCTCAATGGCCTGACCACCCCGAGCGAGGGGAGTCTCACGATCGGCGGCGACGACGTTGCTGGCACCCGCTCGGACGTCGCGATGGTGTTCCAGATGCACTATCTCGTCGAGTCGATGAGCGCGTACCGGAACGCGCTCACGGGGGCACTCAACCGGACTGAGACCCTCGACAGTGTGCTGACGAACTACGACGAGACGGACAAGCGGAAGGCGCTGAACGCGCTTGACACCGTCGGGCTTCTCGAGGAAGCTGACCAGCGCTCCGGGTCGATGTCCGGGGGCCAGCAACAGCGCGTCGGCATCGCTCGGGCGCTCACCCAGGACCCCGCCCTGCTACTCGCGGACGAACCCGTCGCGAGCCTCGACCCTCGCGCGGCCCAGGAAGTGATGCAGTATCTCAAGGACGCCGCGACGGAACGCGACCTGACCTCAATCGTCTCGCTGCACCAGGTCAATATCGCGAGGGAGTTCGGCGAACGGTTCATCGGTCTTCGCGATGGTGAGGTCGTCTTCGATGGCGACAAGGAGGACCTCACGATGGACGTCGTCGACGACATCTACTACGGCGAGGAGACCGCCGACCACGGCGTCGAGCAGATTGCGGGTGATTCCTGATGTCCTCGAGTAACATCCAGCGCGTCAAGGAGCGGATCGAGCGCCAGACGAGACGCCGGCGCATCCTCGGCATCCTCGGCGTCCTCGCAATCATCGCCGCAACCTCCCTCGGAATGCGCCTCGTCGGATTCACGGTCGCGGAACTGGTGCGCCAGTTCCCCATCTGGCTGAGCTTCGTGGCCGAGTTCCTCAACCCGAACTTCGTTGACTTCACCATCGCGTCGAAGCAACGCGACGTCGGAGGGCTGGCCGGCCTCTGGTACAGTCTCTCCCACCCGGCCACCATCCTGAAGAGCGCGGTCGCGACCCAGTCCAGCGGTTCTGTACTCGTCGCTGCCGCCGTCACCACCGTCATCGTCGGGTTCACCGGGACGGTGCTGGGCTTCCCGCTCGCCCTCCTTCTGGGCGTACTCGGCTCCGAGCGCGTCACGCCGTTCCCGTTCAACTTCATCTTCCGTGGCACGATGTCGACGATTCGCGCCGTGCCCTCGCTCGTCTGGATTCTCATCTACATCCCGCTGTTCGGCATCAGCCCGAAGTCCGCTATCTTCGCTATCGCGACGGACACCATCGGGAATCTCGGCCGCCTGTTCACCGACGAACTCGAGGAAATCGACGACGGCCCCATCGAGGCCATCAACTCCACGGGGGCGAACCGGCCACAGACAGTCATTTTCGGGATGCTCAGTCAGGTGTCCTCGTCGTTCATCGCGTGGACGATGTACGTGCTCGAAATCAACACCCGCATCGCCATCAGTCTCGGCGTCGTCGGCGCGGGTGGTCTCGGCCAGTACATCAGCCTGAAGATCCAGTTCGGGACCCCCGAGGCGTACGCACGGGCGGCCGCGGGCCTGCTGATGGTCGTGCTCATCGTCATCAGCGTCGAACTCCTCTCCTCCCGCATCCGCGCTCGGCTGCGCCCCGGCGAGAGCAGCGGGGGAACGTCCATCACGGAGGCCATCAGGAGCCTCGCCGACCGCGAGAAGTGGACCGGCAGCAATCCGTAGTCCCCTGACCGCTACCGCAGGCGCTCTTCCAGACAGACGTTCACGATGGATTTCGCGATTGCCGCGCCGCCAGTGAACGGGTCGAGCTTCGTCTCCCCCAGCCGTTCGTCGTACTCGATCGGCTCTTCGCGCACGTTGTACTCCCGCATCACCGGCCGGAGCAGCAGTTCCGCAGAGAGCCCGGTGTTCTCGGTCCAGGTGACCTCCTCGATAAGCTCCGCCCGGTAGGCGCGCATCCCCGTGGTCACGTCGTGGACGCGCTCGCCCAGCAGGCCGCTCGCGAGCGCGGCGAACGCGTGGTTGCCGTAGCGGTTCAGCGTCGGCATCGTGGCGGTGCCGTGGTAGAGGCGGTCGCCGCTGACCACGTCGTAGCCCTGGTTGATCAGCTCGAGGAACTCCGGAATACGGGCCATCGGGTAGGTACCGTCGCAGTCGGTCGTGATGCGGACCGGATTGCTCGCCGAGAGCAGCGCCTCGCGGACGGCGACGCCGTAGCCCTGTGGCTCCTGTTCGACGACGCTCGCACCGTGCTCGCGAGCAATCTTCGCCGTGCCGTCCGTCGAGCTATCCACGACCACGACCTCGGCCTTCCCGTCAGTTGCGGTCTGGATGACCTCGAGCACCGGCCCGATGGCCTGGGCCTCGTTGTAGCTCCCCATCACGACGCTCACGTCCGCCAGGCCGTACTCGCTCATTGGTAGCTCCTCGAGGCCGAGCGGTTTTAGGCTTGCCGAAAACATGCGCTCGATGGTGTCAGTCTCACTCACCGCGTCAGCGGACTGCGGTACCCCACAGGTCTTACCGGAGCGAGTCGGCTTTAAGTGCTCCAGGCCGAATTCATGGCCATGGACCTCGAACACGAAGGCACGAGCGCACTCGTCACAGCATCGAGTTCCGGTCTCGGCAAGGCTTCGGCAACGGCCCTTGCCCGTGAAGGCGCGAACGTCGTCCTCAACGGCCGCGACGAGGAGGCGCTCGCGGAAACCGTCGACGAACTCGCGCCCATCGGCGACGGCGACGTCATCGGCGTCCAGGGCGACCTGACAGCGGCCGAGGACATCGAGCGCCTCGTCGAGCGCACGGTCGCGGAGTTCGGCGGCATCGACACGCTGGTCACCAGCGCGGGTGGCCCGCCCAGCGGGCCGTTCGAGGAGACGACCGACGAGGACTGGTACGAGGCGTTCGACCTGCTGGTGATGAGCGCCGTCAGGACCGTCCGCGCGGCCGCGCCGCACCTCAAAGAATCCGACCACGGGACAATGACGTTCATCACCTCCCGTTCGGTGAAGGAGGCCATCGACTCGCTGGTGCTCTCGAACTCCGTGCGGATGGCCGTCATCGGACTGGAGAAGACGCTCTCCCAGGAGTTGGCGCCCGAGGTGCGTTCGAACGCCGTCCTCCCGGGCCCGCATGAAACCTCCCGCATCGAGGACCTCGTCGAGCAGGCCGTCGAACGCGGGGAGTACGATGGCTACGAGGAGGGAATCGAGGACTGGGGCGAGGGCATCCCCGTGGGCCGCATCGGCGACCCGATGGAACTCGGCGACGCCGTGGCGTTTCTCTCCTCGCCCAAATCGTCCTACATCAACGGCGTTGCGCTTCCCATCGAGGGCGGCGCGGGCGCAAGCAACCTCTGAGGCCCCGAACCGGACGAATTCCGCAATTACGGAGGTATTTGACCGCCAGCACAGGTACCGAAATCATAAAGTCCAGGACCACCTACGTGAGGCAACTGACGTGGCCCTTTCGACACAACACTCCGCGGGGAACAGCACTCTCCAGACCGCCGATGGCCAGCGATTCCGATTGAGAGACGGGGTACTGACCGAACCGGACGGCTCCCGACGACCATGAATAATCCTGAGATATCCAACGTCGTCCTCGTGACGGTGGACTCCCTCCGGGCCGACGCGCTCGGGGCGTACGACGACGACCGGCACACGCCGGTCATCGACTCACTCGCCAATCGGGGGACGGTGTTCGAGCGGGCATTCGCCACGGGGAACTGGACGCCTTTCTCCGTCCCGTCGATCATGGCCTCGCAACCGGTGTTCGCCGAAACCGGGGAGATCGGTGTCGACCGAACGACGACGCTCGCGGAACGGCTCTCGGACGCGGGCGTCGCGACGGGGGGGTTCAACGCCGCCAACGGCTTTCTCACCTCTCACTGGGGGTACGACGAGGGATTCGACGAGTTCGAACCGTTCGTCGCCAGCGTCGGCTCCAGCATCTACAGCCGCTATCTCGCCTCCCACCCGACCGTCGAGGCCTGGCTGCAGTTGGCCACGTCACCCCTCCGGCGCGCCGGGTCGTGGCTCCGAGGGGAGACCGACGACCGGCCGTTCCTCGACACTTCGCGGATGTTCGACGTGGAACACGCGGCGAAGTCGTTCATCGAGGAGACGGAGGAGCCCTTCTTCCTCTGGCTCCACTACATGGACACCCACACGCCGTACGTCCCCGCTCCCCGGTATATTCGGGAGATATCCTCCGGGCTGGTCGGTACCCACAAGATGGTGCTTGCACACACACGAACCGGGCTGGGCTGGGAAGTCGGCGAGCGAACGCTTGCCGACCTCCGGATGCTCTATCAGGCCGCAGTCCGTCAGGTTGACGCCAGCATCGGCAGGGTGCTGGAGACGCTCTCGGCCACCGGCGTCGACGACGACACGGCCGTCGTTCTCGCGGGCGACCACGGGGAGGAGTTCCAGGAACACGGCCACCTCGCACACTACCCGAAACTGTACGACGAACTCATCCAGGTCCCGTTCATCGTCGACGTCCCGGGCGCACCCGGTCGACGCATCGACAGGCAGGTCGGCCTCGACGCGATTCCGCCGACTGTCACGGAGCTGCTGGATGTCCCGCGCGCGGCGGATTGGCGGGGGAGTTCAGTCGCGCCGACCGTTCTCCGCGGCGACCGCCCGGCCGACGACCCGGTGGTCTCTGTCACGGTTCGTGGCGAGGAGGTAACGACCCAGCCGATTCCCCGCTCGCTCGACGATGGTGACCTGCTCGTGAGCGTCCGCGATCGGGACTGGACCTACATCGAAAACGTCGATGACGGGAGCACAGAGCTCTATCACCGGCCGTCTGACCCCGACCAGCAGATCGACCGCTCGACGGACCCGACGGACGGGGCAGCGCGGGTTCTGGAGGAGTTCGCCCCGCTGGCAGCCGTCCACGCCAGCATGCTCCGAACCGGCGACCGGGACCAGCCAACGGCCGACGCTGACGACGACCTGCGACACCGCCTGGAAGCACTTGGTTACCGATAGATGCTCCGAGCCCTGCTTCGAAGCGCCCGGAGCGGTCCGGCCGCGCCCCAACTGCGGCGGTTCGCCGTCGTCGGCGCCGTCGCGGCCGGCGTGCAGATGGTGTTGCTGTGGCTGTTCGTGGACACGGCCGGGCTGGACTACCTGCTCGGCGCCGCCGTCGCCATCGAGTTCACTATCGTGCTCTCCTACGTCCTCAATAATGCCTGGACGTTCAAGGCGAAACAGCACAACGGGACCGGGTCGTACGTCGTCGGCCTCCTGAAAACCAACGTGGTCCGGGGGACTGCAATCCCGATCCAGCTTGCAGTGCTGTTCTCGCTGGTCGAGTTTCTGAGCATCGCCTATCTGGTCGCCAACGCCGGGGGCATCGTCGTCAGCGGACTATACCGGTACGTGCTCGACGCTCGCTGGACCTGGGGGTAGGTCGACGAACCGCTGCCGTGAGCGGAAGCCGCCGCGGGCCCCGCCGGAACCCGAGCGTTCAACAGGCCCGCACTATCACCATCAACCGTGTCTGAGGGACGCGTTCACGAGCCCGGGTCCCCGGGAAGCGTGCGCAGCTGGTGGCGGAAGCTCGACCGTGGCTGGAAAGCCACGGTGCTGGGGGTGGCACTGGCCGGGATGATTGAACTCGCGGTCCGCGTCGGACTCCCCTGAATGGCCAGCACGGACTCACTCCCGGAGACGGCTCCCCCGGAGTACCTCCCTGGCATCCTGTTGCTCGCTGTCATCGGCGCAATCGGATGGGGCATCGGCGTCCTCACGCCGGTCCCGGGGCTCGTCGCGGCCGTCGTCGTCGGCGCGGCACTCGGGAACACCCGGGGGTACAGCGCCCGGTACGTGCCGGGTGTCCGGACCTACAAGCTCTGGCTCGAGGTCGGCATCGTGCTCATCGGCGCTGGCATCGCCGTCGACGCCGTCCTGGAAGCCGGGCCGACGGTGCTCGCACTCGTCGGTGCCGTCGTGGGCTGCACGCTCCTCTTCGTGGAGGTGGCTGCACGGCGACTGCTCTCCGTCCCGGCGAAGCTCTCGTCGCTGCTCGCCGCGGGAGCGAGCATCTGTGGCGTCTCCGCCGTCGTCTCCGTCGCCGGCAGCATCGACGCCGAGGACTCGCACGTCGCCTACGCCTCGGCCGCGGTGCTTGCCTTCGACGCCGTCACGCTCCTGGCCTATCCCGCCATCGGCGCCGCGCTCGCGCTCCCCGATATCGCCTACGGGGTGTGGGCCGGCGTGACGATGTTCTCGACCGGTCCCGTGACCGCCGCAGGGTTCGCCTACTCGGAGACGGCGGGGAAGTGGGCAGTATTGGTAAAACTCGTGCGGAACACGCTCATCGGCGTCGTCACTGTCGCGTACGCGCTCTACTACGCCCGACGCGGCGACGACACGGTGGGAAGCGAGAGCGGAACGAACGGTCCGGAGGAGGCCAGCGCCGACGGTTCGGCCAATGAGGCCAGCGCAGATGACCCGGAAAACGGGCACGGCACGGACAGACCGGGCCTCGGTGCCGTCATTTCCAAATCACCGCGATTCCTCGTCGGCTTTCTGCTGCTCGCCGTGCTGGGCAACACCGTCCTCTCGTCAGCGACAGTGTCAGCGCTCGCATCGCTCTCGGACGGGTTGTTCCTGCTGGCGTTCGCGGGGCTGGGGCTCGGACTCCGGCTGAAGACGCTCCGCAGGACCGGTCTCACGCCGCTCTTAGTGCTTGCGGCCACCCTCGTGACGTTCAGCGGCGCTGTGCTGGTGATGGTGACCGCCCTGTTCTGAGCTGTGTCGACTGCGTTCACCAGTTCTTGGACGGCAGATACGTTCCTTCGTCGGTGATCCCCACCAGATTATTGCCTCCTCGTCGCCCGGACGGCGCCCGCTGGAGCGGCGACGACGTCTTCGACGTCGACGTCGTCGGCATGCGGTCGATTGGCAGACGCGCTTCGCTCGACAACGTCGTCGGCATGCGGTCGGTTGGCGGACGTGCTTCGCTCGACAACGTCGTCGGCATGCGGTCGGTTGGCGGACGTGCTTCGGTCGACAACGTCGTCGGCCTGCGGTCGATTGGCGGACGTGCTTCGGTCGACAACGTCGTCGGCCTGCGGTCGATTGGCGGACGTGCTTCGGTCGACGGCGTGGCGAGGCCAATGGCAGGCCGGGCACGGCTGACGGACTGAAACGTTTTGTCCAGTTACCGACGCCCGAAGATTTTTGTGCTTTACTCTGTCAACGAAGCCTGTTCACCGATTTACTAATGAGTGACCGCAATGAGAAAAAGGCCGAGTTCGACCGCACCGTGACACGACGCGATTTCGGCAAAGCCGCCGCGGGAGCGACGCTGTTCGCCGCGGCCGCTGAGCCCGCCGTCACAGACGACCTGCGCGGGAACGACCGCGTGAGTAGCCTGCGCGCTGCGGGCGAGCGAAGGATTTCCGAATCGTTCACGCCCGGACGCTGGCTCACCGTTGGCCCGTTCCAGTACCAGCGCCGGGACACCGAGGTCGGGTGGCTGTTCCCGGAGGGCGGCGCCGACGCCGTCGGGTCGGGCGCGACGCCGCCGACCGCCGGTGACGAACTCCCCTCGGCGTTCGCTGCCGGCAGCTCCGTCGAGTGGCGCGAGCAGACAGTCAGCGGGAGCACCGTCAGGTTCCCACAGGCCGCCGAGGAGATCGACCCTACCGGTGGCGACGTGATGGGACTGTTCGCCGAACCGGGACTGTTCGACGATTTCCAGGACTGGTACGGTCTGGGGGGCGTGCTCTACGGAATCGGCTA
>CAYXXM010000048.1:0-10810 GCA_964469085.1 uncultured Haloferacaceae archaeon | reverse complement strand
CGTCGGGCGATAGAGCCCGTAGAGCACGTTCATCAGGGTGGTTTTCCCCGCCCCGTTCTCGCCGAGCAGGGCGTGGACGCTCCCGCGGTCGACGGTCAGGTCGACGTCGTCGTTTGCGAGGACGCCAGGGAACTGCTTGGTGATTCGGCTGAGTTCAACCGCAGGCGTGCTCATCTGGGTGTGAAAGTGGGTGAGAGTTCGTGGGACGAGCTATCGGCGGGTGATTCAGGCGTTCTCGGGGTCCGTCGGCACCTCGATGTCGCCGCTGTTGATGGCCTCCTTCGAGTTTGCCAGCGCGTCGGTCACGTCGCCGGGGATTTCGCCCTCGTAGTCGACGCCGACGACGGCCTCGACGCCACCGCGTTCGAGCCCGAGCGCCGTGATCTCCCCGCCCGTGAACTCGTCGTTGACGACGTTCTCCGTCGCGGTGAACACGGCGGTGTCGACGTGTTTGACCATGCTCGCCACGATGGCGTGGCTGGCGTCGTTGTCGACGGACTGGTCGCTGTCGACGCCGATGGCGAGCCGGCCGCGCTCGGCGGCGGACTGGAACACGCCACTGCCGGTGCCGCCGGCCGCGTGGTAGACGATGTCGGCACCCTTGTCGTACATCGAGTCGGCAATCTCCTTGCCGGTCGAGGGGTCGTTCCAGGAGCCGGCATAGGCCCGTCGGACCTCAATCTCCTCGTCGACGTGGTGGGCGCCCGCCATGAAGCCGGCTTCGAACTTCTTGATGAGTGGGTTCTCCTTCCCGCCGACGAAGCCGACGGTCTTGGTGTCGGCTTTCGTGGAGAACGTCTTGTCGGTCCCGCTGTAGCTCCCCTCGTGGCTGAACTCCCGGGTCGTGAGCAGGCCGGCGAGGTGACCGACCTGGAACGACCCCTGGTGCTCTTTGAAGACGTAGGAGGCGACGTTGTCCTTCTCGACGACGCTGTCGACCAGCATGAACTGCTGGTCGGGGAACTCCTCGGCGTTGGTCTCCAGCGCGCTGGTCTGGGCGAACCCGATGCAGGCAACCAGTTCGTAGGTCGGGTCGGTCGAACTGGCGAACTGTTTCTGCAGCGTCTCGAACTCGCTCTGTTGTTCGGGTTCGGTGTTGTCGAAGGAGATGTCCAGTTCGTCACTGGCCTTTTTGATGCCCTTGTTGGCCATGTCGTTGAACGAGTTGTCGCCCAGGCCGCCGAGGGCGTAGACCATCCCGACGTTCGTTTCGTCGTCGCCGCCCCCACCGCCCGCACAGCCAGCGAGTCCGGTCAATGCGACGCCTGCAGTGCCTCCGAGGAACGTCCGTCGGTTGAGTTTCTCGCGCATGGTTGTGGATTTCTCTCCGCGAACGACGCTTAAAACCGTCGTTTCGAGGGCTTCGACCGGTTGGAGTTACCATCCCGATGGCGTCTCTCGGAGAGCCGTGAGAACTGAATCACCCGTCGATCGCATCCGCTACCACGTCCCGCGCCGCCCCGATGAGTGTGTCCACGTCGTCGCTCTCCCCGTAGATGCGGAGATACGGTTCGGTCCCGCTTGGCCGGACCAGGAGCCAGGAACCGTCGGGGAGTTCCAGCCGAACACCATACTCGTCGTCCACGGTGGCGTCGGGGAACGCTACCGGGAGCGCCTCGCCGAGGCGGTCCATCGCGGGGGCCTTCTCCTCGTCAGCGCAGGGGACGCTCACCTTCCGGTACGGCCGCTCACGGATTGGCGCCCGGCGCTCTTCGAGCGGGGTCTCCGCGACGAGTCGCGTCAGCACCGCCGCCGAACAGACGCCGTCGATCCAGCCGCCGAAGCCGGTGTGGACGTGTTTCCAGGGCTCCGCGGCGAACACCACGTCGCCGTCAGCCGCCTCGACCGCGGCGATACCGTCGTGGAGGTAGCCCAGCGCCACGCGCTCGACCCGCCCACCCGCGGCTCGCACCCGCTCGTCGATGCGCGCGGAGGCGTTCGGTGTCGTCACCACGACCGGGTCGTCAGCGTCGCTCACACGAGTGTACTCCTCGGCCAGCATCGCCAGTACGGTGTCCTCGTGGACAACCTCGCCGTCGCCGTCGAGGATGACGATTCGGTCGGCGTCACCGTCGTGGGCGATGCCGAGGTCGGCGTCGTTCTCCTGGAGGAACGCGATGCAGTCCCCGAGCGTCTCCACCGTGGGTTTGCTCTCCCGGCCCGGGAAGTGGCCGTCGACGTTGGCGTTCAGCGTCACCACGTCGGCGCCGAGGTCCCGCAGGACCGCCGGCGTCGTCGTCGACGCCATCCCGTTCCCGCAGTCGACGACGACCTCGAGACCGTCAAGCTGGGCGCCCAGCCCCCTGGCGTACTCGACCACCGTCTCGCAGTAGGCCGGAAGGGCGTCAGACTCGGCGCCGCTGCCCCAGGCGTCCCAGGCGGTCGGCCCGTCGTCGGCGTCGACCCGCTCCTCGATGCGGCTCTCGGCGTCGCCGCTGAACTCGACGCCGTCCCGGAACAGTTTGATGCCGTTGTCCTCGGGCGGGTTGTGCGAGGCCGTGATGGCGACGCCGTACCGGCCCTGGCTGGCAAAGGCGAGCGCCGGCGTCGCGGCCTGGCCGATTTCGACCGTCTCGGCGCCGGCGGACTGAAGTCCGGCGACCATCGCGTTGACGAGCGCCTCCCCCGTCTCACGGCCGTCGCGGGCGACGACAAACTCGACTGACTCAGCGGCGGACGCATCAACGGCCTCAGCGGGGGACGCATCGATGGCCTCAGCGCCCGCAGCCTGTCCCACCTGCAGGGCGAGGGAGGGAGTCACCGTCCGCCGGACATCGCCGCGGATTCCGGCAGTTCCGAACAGCTCCATGTGGGACCGGTCGACTCGGGGCTACTTGGACTGCCCGGTTCCGTCATCGACTGGTCCGGCACGGAATTTAACTGCAACTCCCACCACGACCCACGCATGACCGACGAAAACCGCGTTCGAGCACGCGTCCACGTTTCCGGGCGGGTCCAGGGCGTCGGCTATCGCAGAAACACGGAGGAGCAGGCGACGAATCTCGGCGTCGACGGCTGGGTCCGCAACCTCGACGACGGCCGGGTGGAGGCGGTGTTCGAGGGCGACCCCGAGACCGTCGAAGCGATGATCGAATGGTGCCACACGGGAAGTGCACGGGCGACCGTCGACGATGTCCAGGTGAAGTACGTGAAGCCGCGCCGCGCCGACGGCTTCCGCGTCCGCTGGTCGGAGTAAGCGCTGGCGAGTCCGCCACCGCGCCGGGCACCCTATGCACGAGCGGTCGACACCAGCCAGACGCCGGCGGCCATCACGACGCCACCGATACCGAACAGCGGCCCGAGGGTTTCACCGAGCAGCGTCGCACCCAGCGCGGCGCCGACCACCGGCTGGGCGAAGAAAAAGGCGGCGACGGTGCCGGCCGGGAGCGTCTCCAGGCCACGGTACCAGAGCACCCACGCCGCCGCCGTCGCGGCGAAACCGAGGTAGAGGACCGCGAAGACCGCCTCCGCGGACAGGAGCTCCCCGAGCGGCGGCCGACGGAGGAGGAGTTCGACCGCCGCCAGCATCGGAATCGCTGCGAGCGTCGAGTACGTCGCCGCCGTCAGCCCGGAGTAGCGCCGCACCAGCGGCACCCCCCGGACAGTGTAGCCCGCCCAGCAGAAACTCTCGACGACGAGCAGGCCGACCCCGAGGAGGCTCGCACCCGTCCCGGCGACGAGCGCGGCGAGGTGATACTGGTCGGCGAGGACGAACACGGTTCCGACAAGGGCGACGGCGATGCCGACGGCTCTTCGTGCGCCGACGCGCTCGCCGAGGACGGCGGCGCCCAGCACCGCGAACCCGCGGTAGTCCGCGGCGTCGACGCTGTCGCCGTTCGCTCGGACCACCGCATAGAGCGCCGCGCCGCCGAGCGCGACGCGGAGGAAGCCGAGCGTGAGTGGCGGGACGACCGTGAACCCCCCTTGCTGACGACGTACATCCCGCCCCAGAGCGCCGCGGCGAGCAGCGGGCCGACGCTGGCACGGGCCACTACGCGTAGTCGGCGCCGCCGAGGTACAGTTCCGAAACCTCCGGGTCATCGAGCAGCGCGTCTGCGTCGCCCTCGTGAGCGACGCGGCCCTGGTCGAGGACGTAGCCGCGGTCGGAGATGTCGAGTCCGGCACGGGCGTTCTGCTCAACCATCACGACTGCGGTCCCGAGTTCGTTGACGCGCTCGACGCGCTCGAACACGTCAGCGGCGGTGTTGGGCGCCAGGCCCGCGGATGGCTCGTCAATGAGCAACACGTCGGGTTCCATTACGAGCGCGCGGGCGAAGGCGAGCACCTGGCGCTGGCCGCCCGAGAGCGTGCGGGCCTTGTCTGTCCGCCTCTCCTGCAGCAACGGGAACCGCTCGTAGAGCCGGTCCAGCACCTCCTGGAGCTGCCCCCCGCGGGCCACCCCGCCCATCCGGAGGTTCTCGTCGATGGAGAGCGAACTGAACACGTTCTCGGTCTGGGGAACGTAGCCGATCCCCTCCCGGACGATTTCCTCCGGCGCCATCCCGCCGATCCGCTCGCCGTTCAACCGAACCGACCCCGCCCACGGATGGAGCAGGCCGAACGCGGTCTTGAGGACTGTCGACTTGCCGGCCCCGTTCGGGCCGACCAGACAGATCATCTCCCCCTCGTCGACGTGGATGGAGACCCCGTCGAGCACCTGGACATCGCCGTAGCCCGAGTCAATGTCGTCGATGGTCAGCACGTGCTCGCCCATGGCGCACCTCCGAGGTAACTCATGGCGCACCTCCATGGCTCACTTCCGACGTGGCTCATGGCGCACCTCCGAGATAGGCGTCGATGACACGTTCGTCGGAGCGCACGTCGGCCGGCGTCCCTTCGCCGAGGACGCGGCCCTGGTCGAGAACGATTATCGGGTCCGCGAGCCGCATGATGAAGCTCATGTCGTGTTCGATGACGAGGAAGGTGACGCCCTCCTCGTTCAGTTGCTCGATGAACGCCCGGAGTTCGTTCGCCAGCGTCGGGTTGACGCCGGCGACCGGTTCGTCGAGCAGGAGTAGCTCCGGGTCGGCCATCATCGCCCGGGCGAGTTCGACGAGCTTCATCTGTCCGCCGGAGAGCTCGGTCGCCATCGAGCCGGCGAGGTGGTCGATGCCGAACCGCTCCAGCATCTCGTCGGCTCGGGCCAGCGAGCGGCTCTCCTCGGCGCGCACCGCGTCGCCGCGGGTGAACAGCGGGAGAATCGACTCGCCGGTCTGGTTCTGCGGCCCGACGAGCATCGCCTCCCGGACGGTCATCCCCTCTGGCTTGCGCGGCGTCTGGAAGGTTCTGACCATCCCGGCCGACGACCGCTCGTGGGCGGACGCGCCCGTCAGGTCCCGTTCCTCGACGGTGGCCTCCCGGTCGCCGCCATTTCCCTGCCCATCACCGTCGTCGTCGACCCGGGGTCGGACTGTCACCGAACCCTCGCCCGGTTCGTAGAAGCCGGTTATCAGGTTGAACAGCGTGGATTTGCCGGCGCCGTTCGGCCCGATGAGTCCGGTGATGCTCCCGCGCTCGACTTCGATGGAGACGTCATCCGTCGCGGTGAGTCCCCCGAAGGTTTTCGTGAGCCCGTCGGCCCGTAGCACCGGGTCGTCCTTCCCGAGCACGGCCCCGTCGTGCATCGGTCGGGGGTTCTCGCTTCCGGACTCCATCCCGGCTTCGCGGTTACCCATCGCCGCCACCTCCCCTATTGCTCATCGCCGTCACCTCCCCAATTACTCATCACCACCACCCCCCCAATTACTCATCGCCGCCACCCCCATGATCGGCGGCGCCGGGCCAGACCAGTTCGCGCTGGGGCGGCAGCAGCCCTTCAGGTCGGGTACGGATCACCAGGATGATGATGAGGCCGATGAGGAACAGGCGGAGTGGCCCCGCGTCGATGGGAAGGCCGCCGCCGATGAAGCGGGTTCCCTCCTGGATGGCGATGATGACGAACCCGCCGAACATCGCGCCGCGGTCGCTGCCGGTGCCGCCGAGGATGACGGCGATCCAGACGTAGAAGGTCTGTGTCGGCAACATCACGCCGGGCGAGAGGTAGAGCTGGAGATGGGCGTAGAACACGCCCGCCAGCGCCATCACCATGCTGCCGATGACGAACGACTCCATCTTGAACCGATACGTATCCTTCCCCAGCGCCTTTGCGAGGTCCTCGTCGGCCCGGATGGTGCGCTGCACGCGCCCCCAGGGCGAGCGGTGAATCCGCCGCAGGAACAGGTAGACGACGACGACGAACGTGCTCACGAGCAGGAGGTTCGCCGCCGCCGTCGGTAGCCCCCGCGATAGCGTTCCGAGAACCGGCCAGCCGTCGAAAAACCGGGGGATGCCCGAAAGGCCGACGGCGCCACCGGTCCACTGCCCCTCGTTCGTGAACACGACGCGAACGACCTCCGCCAGCCCGAGGCTGGCGATGGCGAGATAGTCCGCCCGGAGATTCAGCGTCGGGATGCCGATGAGCACCGCGACGACGCCAGCGAGCGCGAGGCCGACAAACAGCCCCAGTATCGGCGGATAGCCGCCGAGAATCGGCGCGTCCGAGGAGCTCATCAGCGCCGTCCCGTACGCACCGAGGCCGAAGAACGCGGCGACGCTGAAGTTAATCAGCCCGGTGTACCCCCACTGGACGTTCAAGCCCATCGAGAGCAGGAGATACATCCCCGCCAGCGAGAGCAGGTAGAGCAGATACGTCGGGCTGATGACCCCCGCGGCCGTCGCCAGCACGAGAAGCGCCACGAACCCGAGGATTCCGGTGACGACGTTTGCCTCCGCGTCGGTCAACGCCGAGCGGAATGCGGTGAACCGCCCGGTAACCCCGCTTGCCATGCGGGCCTGTTCCAGTGGCGACGCGGCTGCCTGCTCGCCCTCGTCGCCGCTCCGTGCGCCGCCGCCCTCCGCCGCACCCCCGGGTGAGCGGTCGTCGGTCACGTCGGCTCACCACCGGCGAGTCCGCTGGGCCGAACGAGCAGCATGAGCACCATGATGACGAAGGCAACGGCAGAGGCGTAATCTGTCCCGATGGGGATGCCCACGGCCGAGAGCAGCGGCGTGAACTCGTGCACCATCCCGATGGCGAAGCCGCCGGCCATCGCGCCGTAGACGGAGCCGATACCGCCCAGGATGACGGCCGCGAACACGACCAGCAGCAGGTCGAACCCGATGCGCGGGTCGATCTGACTGTAGAGGCCGAGGAAGACGCCGCCGGCCCCGGCCAGCGCAGCGCCGACGACCCAGGTCGCCAGCAACACCCGGTCGGTCCGGATGCCGGTCACCCGTGCGAGTTCGGGGTTGTCGCTCATCGCCCGCATCTTTCGACCCAGCGTCGTGTGCTGGAGCAGCACGTGGAGCACCGTCACGAGCACGGCTGCACAGACGATCATCACTATCGCACGCTCGGTCACGGTGACACCCAGCGCGCTCTCGACCCCGGGAATCGGCCCGCTTCGCGCGACGCCGTAGCTCCGGAAGTCCGTCCCGAACGCCGCCTGCAGGGCCGCGCGGTAGACGAACGCCACGCCGATACTCGTGATGAGCATGCCGATGGCGTCGGTGTCGAGCGGTCGGTAGACCACGAGTTCTGTGAGGACGGCGACGGCGGCCGCGAGCACCATCCCGACCAGCAGGGCGCCGTAGAAGCCGAGCGGGAGGCCCAGTAGTTCGCCGCCGATTCCGGAGAGTACCGGGAGCGTCACGAGCGCCCCGTACGCGCCGACGGTCATCGTGTCGCCGTGGGCGAAGTTGGCGAAGTCGGCGATGCTGTAGACGATGGAGAGCCCGATGCTTCCGAGGACGATGATGCTGCTGAACACCAGCCCGTTGACGAAATACTGCAGGACCGAGGCCATACAGGGGGATTACTCCCCGGCGATGAAGCCTTTGGAGACGTACTCTCCGTTCTCGACGGCGAAGATCTGCTCGTACGCTGCGGGGTCGCCGTTCTCGTCGAGGTCGATAGGCCCGGAGACGCCCTGGTAGTCCACGTCGCTTGCAGAGCCGTCGTCGCCCAGCGCTTCGACGGCCTCCGCGTAGGAGTGGACCTCCGTCCCACCCGGTGCAGTGACCCCCCGTGCCTCGGCCTTGATGTCGGCCGGATCGGTGCTGCCGGCGGCCTCGACGGCGATGGCGGCGGTGACGACAGCGTCGTACGCGTACGCCGACCACGCCGTTGGCTCCTTGTCGTGTTTGTCGTTGAACGTCTGGGCGAACTGCTGGTAGTTATCCTGGTCGACTGCCGCCGACGGAGCCACGAGTTTCATCCCTTCGAGGCTGCCCTCGGGCGTCTGTTCCAGTACCTCTGGCCCCTTGACCGAGTCTGAGCCGTAGAACGCCACGTTTTCCGTGTGGCCGCCGTCGTATGCCTCCTGAGTCATCTTGGTGAACTCGGGCTGGTAGGTGACGAACAACCATGCGTCGGCGCCGTAGTCAGCCATCGAGGTAATGACGTTGGAGTAGGATGATTTGTCCTGGTCGTGCGGGAACAGTTCCGCATCACCGTCGAACGACGAGTCGAATGCATCCGCCACGCCTTTTCCGTAGGCGTTCGTGAGGTGGGTCACCGCGACGTTGCTGTAGCCGTCGTTGGCGATGATTTCCGCGAGTGCGGACGCCTGTGCGGCACCCGTCGGCGACATTCGCAGGAGGTCCGGGAAGTCCGAGAGGTCCGGACTCGTGGAGTTCTGGGAGATCTGTGTCACGTCCGTTCCCTGGATGACGCTCTTGTGGATGGATAGACTGACCCCGGAACTCACCGCACCGATGAGCAGGGGAACCCCGTCCTGGTTCACCAGTTTCTGGGCTGCCGAGACGCCCGAACCGGAATCGCTCTGGGTGTCCTCGACGCTGATCTCGAGGTCGCCGCCGAGCACGCCTGTCTCGTTCACGTCAGCGAGCGCGATATCCTTCCCACGCGCGTTTCGCTGGCCGAAGGTATCGAGCGATCCCGTTTCGGAGTTCGCCATCCCGATGGTGACTCCGCTGCCGCCGCCCCCGATACAGCCGGCTGTCGAGAGCACACCTGCGCCACCGATCGACTTCAGGACTGTTCGTCGCGAAACGGTTGAACGTACCATACACAGAGAGGTACGTTCTCCCTACTTAGGTGTGTCGTCCAGTCCGTGGGACGTGCTGCCGACAAGGGATCATTTCCGGCAGTGATAACCCACTATCCCCGACCACGGGCGGTCGGCGAAAGCGGCGTCTGGGCGTCCGCGGCGACGAACCGGTCCCAGAGCACCAGCGCCGAGGGAAGCACCACTACCGAGGCGAGGAAGGAGTAGAACACCGACAGCGCCGTGAGCACCCCGAACTGGCCCAGCACCGACAGCACCGCGAGCACCAGCACGCCGATGCCGAACACCGTGGTGAGCATGCTGCCAGCGAGCGCGCCGCCTGTCCCGCGGAGCGTCCGCTCCAGTGCCAGCCAGCGCCCGTGTTCGGCCCGCTCGTCGAGGAATCGGTGGACGACGTGAACGGAGTAATCGATACCCAGTCCGATGGTCAGCGCGAGAATCGTGGCCGTGAACGCGTTGAACGGGATGCCCGCGAGGCGCATCGAGCCAGCGACGGCCGAGACGGCGACGATGATGGGCACCATGTTGACGACGCCGAGCAGCGCCCGACCCTCGACCAACCAGTAGGCGACCACGAGGAAGACGACCGTCCCGGCCAGCGCGACGGCGAGACTTTGAATCGCCGACTGGAGGATGAGGTCCGAGACGGCACTGAACACCACGGTGCCGCCCGTCGCGGTGGCGTCGCCGCGGAACCGCTTCGCGACGGTTCGGGTGTCGGCGGTCACCTCGTCGTTTTCTGCGGCGGCGTCGAGTGTGTAGACCACGCGGGTGCTCCGTCGGTCCTCGGCGAGATAGCGCAGCGTCTCCGCCCTGAGCGGCGAGTCCAGCATGTAGTCGTAAATCTTGCCGAGGTTCCGGTCGGGAATGCCGTTGCCGTTGCGGTCGTTGCGCGCGACCAGTCGGGCGAAGGCGGGGTCCCTGGCACGCAGGTCCTCGACGACAGAGATGACGCTGGTCGCCTCCGCCTGGCGATTCTCGCTGACGAACGACTCCGGTGGGTCACGGTTGGCCCGGTAAATCGCTTCCAAGGCCGTGTCCCGCTCCATCCGCGTCTCCCAGTACACCGTCGAGGTCCCGCCCTGCGTGGCGGCGAAATTCTCCTCGAGGAAGTTGAGTTGGGCGACGACGGTGTACTCGTTGGGGCGGAAGGGCTCGGGTAGCTCCTGCAGGTAATCGGGCGTCTCCTCGGGCGGCAGGAAATCCTCCTGACTGAACGACGTGTCGATACCCGTCGCGTACCCACCCAGCGCCGCCGAGGAGAGCAACATCGTGAGCAGGAACAGCGCCGGCGCCCGCCTGGCGATGACGATACCTGCCAGCAGAACCGTGCCGAGAATCGACCCCTCGCTCCCCAGCGGTCGCGTCGAGAACGTCGGAATCGGATACTCGGTCCGCCAGCGGTCGATCTGCAGTTTGGCCGCCGGGAGGAACACCCCGAACACGAAGAAGGTAAAGAGAATGCCGACGGCCGCGACGACGCCGAAATCCCGGATGGGCGGGAGACTGGATGTGAGATTCGAGAGGAAGCCGATGACCGTGGTGCCGGTGACGATTGCGAACGCGACCAGCAGCTGTCTGGAGGCAGTCGACATCGCCTCGCCCGGTGTGTCAGCCGCCTCGCCGTCGCCGGCGACGATCGAAACCCGTTCCTCGCGGTAGCGGTTCACGGCGTGGATGCCGAAGTCGATCGCAACAGCGACGTCTAGGGAAACAGAGAAGAACACCGTGGTCGCCGAATC
>CAYXXM010000047.1:0-11355 GCA_964469085.1 uncultured Haloferacaceae archaeon | reverse complement strand
GTCGCGTGGTGGCTGCTGGAGGAGATGGTCGAGGACGGCGACGTGAGCGACGGCGAAATCGTCGAACAGTATCCGAACTACGACGGGACCGTGGTGGAGCGGACGCCACTGGCCTGAAGCGGGCCGTTACCCACCGGTTTCTCACCGCGCGAGCGGAGCGCGCGCGGGCCGACGAACGAGCGAAGTGAGAGAGGAGGCTTTTGGTCCAGCTTTTGCCGAGTGAGTGAGCGCCAGCGAACGAACGCAGCGCAAAAGGTGGGCGGACGCCGCTGGCCTGATTGGTGGGTCGCATCCGGGTCGCCGACCAGCCACGCCCCCACACAAAGTGTACCTCAGCCACACGGCCCAGCAACTCCTCGTAAACGATTAAGTAGACACCACCGACACATTCAGCCAATGAGTAGGGACCCCGACGAAATGCTCTCGTGGGACGAGTCGGTGTTCCGTAACGAATCCGTCTTCGAGGTGGATTACGTCCCCGAGACGTTCAAACACCGCGAGAGTCAGCTCGAGAGTCTGAAGTACGCGTTCCGGCCGGCCGTCCGGGGCTCCCGCCCGCTCAACACCGTCGTCCGGGGGCCGCCCGGCACGGGCAAGACCACCGCGATTCAGAAGCTGTTCAGCGAACTCGGCGTCGAGGCGCCGGACGTTCGAACCGTCCGGGTGAACTGCCAGGTCGACGCGACCCGGTACGCCGTCTTCTCGCGCCTGTTCGAGAACGTCTTCGACTACGAGCCACCCTCCTCCGGCGTCTCGTTCAAGAAGCTGTTCGGCCAGATTGCCGACCGCCTCGTCGAGGAGGACGAGGTGCTCATCGTCGCGCTCGACGACGTGAACTACCTGTTCTACGAGAACGAGGCCTCCGACACGCTCTACTCGCTCCTCCGGGCCCACGAGGCACATTCCGGAGCCCGTATCGGCGTCGTCGTCGTCTCCTCGGACCTCTCGCTTTCCGTGATGGAGGACCTCGACGCCCGCGTGCGCAGCGTGTTCCGCCCGGAGGACGTCTACTTCCCGGTCTACGACGCCCCCGAAATCGTCGACATCCTCCGGGAGCGGGTCAAGCGCGGCTTCCACGAGGGCGTGCTCGGCACGACCGAACTCGACCGCGTCGCCGAACTCACCGCCGAAACCGGCGACCTCCGGGTGGGAATCGACCTCCTCCGCCGGGCCGGCCTCAACGCCGAGATGCGGGGCTCGCGCACCATCTCCCGCGATGACATCGAGGACGCCTACGAGCGCTCGAAACACGTCCACCTCGCACGCAGCCTGCGTGGACTCTCTGACCCCGAGCGGGAGCTGGTGGAGGTACTCGCCGAACACGGCGGCGAACAGGCCGGCGACGTGTACGAGGCGTTCCACGAGCGGACGGAGCTTGGCTACACCCGCTACTCGGAGATCATCAACAAGCTGGAGCAGCTCGACGTGGTCGAGACGGAGTACGCCGACGTCGAGGGGCGGGGGCGCTCCCGCTCGCTCGAGCTCGCCTACGAGGAGCAGGCGGTGCTCGACCGGCTGGAGTAGTCATGCGACTCAACTACCTCGGTCTTGCCACCGCCGACCCGGCGGGCCTGCGGCCGTTCTACGCCGACGCGCTGGACCTCCCCGTGAGCGACACCGACGACGGGTTCATCGTCGCCATCGGCGAGTCAGCCATGGCGTTCCGGCGGGCAGCCGCGACGACCGACGCCGACCCGTTCTACCACATCGCCTTCTCCGTCCCGGCGGGGAGCATCGACGCCGCTGCCGACTGGCTCGCCGACCGGACGGAGCTGCTCACGAACGAGGGCCGAGAGCGCTTCCGCTACGAGTTTCTGGACGCCACCGCCGTCTACGCCACCGACCCGGCCGGGAACGTCCTGGAACTGCTCGCGCGTGACGGGCGAGATGGTGCTGGTGCAGACACCGCGGCCGCGTTCGGCCCTCGCTCCCTGCTCGACGTGGCGGAAATCGGTGTGGTCACCGAGGACGTCCGGGGGACAGCCGCCGCACTCGATGAGCTGTTCGACCTCCAGGGGACGCCCGACGATTCGTTCGCCTACCTCGGCGGCCGGGACGGCGCGTTCGTCGTCGTCACCCCCGGCCGGTCCTGGTTCCCGACGGAGCAGCCTGCTGCCCCGGCGCCGCTGACCGTCGTCGCGGAAGGTGGTCGGGGAAGCCGCTCCTTCCCGGCAGGCCCGGTCACTGTGGTCGGGACTGAGAGAGCGGACAGCGCTTGACCGGGTCGAACCGCGGCGGCGTGTCCCGTGTCGACGGGGTCAATCAGTCGCCTCGATGGCGAACCTGTTGCCCTCCGGGTCGACCCAGTCACAGATACGTTTCTGGGGAGTCGGCGACCTGACCTCGCCCACCTTCACACCATTGGACTCGAGCGTTTCTCGGGCGGCCGCAAGGTCCCCAACCTCGAACACCACCTTCGGGGCGGCCGAGCCGACGTCGCTCTCGCCCCCGGCATGGAGACAGAGCCGTCCCTGGCCAGTGTCGAACCTGACGAACCCGTGCTCCGGGGCACCAGAGACCACTTCCAGGCCCAGTACGTCGGTGTAGAACGTCATCATCTCGGCCATGTCTTCGACGTAGAGGATGATTTCCGAGACGGCGTCGAACTGTGACATATCCGGTTCCAGTGTGTGGCCCAGTACCAGTTGAAGGTGCCGACGAGTCGGGTCTGAACCCGCGACCCGCTTCCCTCAGAACTCCTCCACGTGTGGCCGGAGGTCGAGTTCCAGCGTCCACGCCGACCGGTCCTGCTCCACGAGGTGCCAGTAGCTCTCGGCGATGGCATCCGGGTCGAGATACTCCTCGGGCGCCTCGATGTCGCGCTCGGGCGGACGAATGCCGCCATCGAGGACCGTGTGGGCGACGTGAATCCCGTCGGGGCCCAGCTCCCGCGCCATCGACTCCGCCAGGCCGCGTGCCGCGAACTTCGCCGCCGAGAAGCCGACAGCCCCCTCCCGCCCGCGGACGGACGTGGTCGCCCCGGTGAAAATCACGGTCCCCTCACCGGCGTCCAGCATGTCCCCCACGGCCTCCTGCGAGCAGAGATAGGCGCCGCGAGCGCCCACGTCAAGCGCGCGCTCGAACGATTCCGTCGAGCACTCCAGCAGCCCGTCCCACGACGCGGCACTGGCGTTGTTGACCAGCACGTCGACGGGGCCGAACGCGTCCCGAACCGTGACGAACGCGTTCACGACGGCTGCCTCGTCGGTGACGTCGCAAGCCACCGCCATCGCACGCTCGCCCAACTCGGCAGCCAGATCCGCAGTGACATCGGTCGAGCGGGCCAGCAACGCCACCGAACAGCCCTCGTCGTGGAATTTCCGGGCGAGCGATGCGCCGAGTCCGGGACCGACCCCGGCGATGACGGCCGTTCGTGCCATACTCGTGTCTGTGGCGGGACAGGGCATCAACCCACGGGGTGAGTTGGGCGTCGTTGGTGCGTAGGCGCGAAACGGAAGCGCCCTCGTGGCGCGCCTCAGCGCGAGGGATGAGCGACCGAGCGGTGCGAGGGAGCGAATCGGCTGGGGGGGGACTGAGGTGGTTTCGGGCGGGACTGAAAGGGGCTGTCCGCTCGGCGAGCGAGACGACGTAAGCACCGGAAGAAGCGAAGCGACTGAGGAGCGAAGCGAGTCGCAGCCGGCGAGCGGACAGGGGCTTTCACAGACAAAGTGGCACCTATCGTCCGTCGAACGGTCGCTGAAGAGCCCGACAGAGAACCCAACTCCGTCCGAGAACGCCGGTGTACATATCCACCCCCCACCCCAACCACCGGGCATGAAGCAGAACGGCGGCGATGACGCGAAGCGACTTGCGGGCGAATCCGCGGCGCAACTCCCGACCGAGGGCGACGTTGTCGGCCTTGGCACCGGAAGCACCGCGGCCCACGCCATCCGCGAACTCGGCAACCGCGTCGACGCCGGTCTCGACGTCCGCGGCGTCCCGACTTCCTACCAGTCCCGAGAGCTGGCCCGAGAAGCGAACATCCCGCTAACCACCCTGGACGACGACAGCGTCGACATTGCCATCGACGGCGCCGACCAGTTCGACGCGTCGGACACCCTGGTCAAAGGCGGCGGCGGCGCACACACCCGGGAGAAACTCGTCGCCACCGACGCCGACCGGTTCGTCGTCGTCGCCGACCCGTCGAAGCGCTCGACGCCGCTCGACGCCCCGGTTCCGGTCGAAATCCTCCCGGACGCGCGGCGGCCGGTCGCGGACGCGGTGCGCGAGGCGGGCGGCGAACCGGAGCTTCGGGCGGCCGAGCACAAGGACGGCCCGGTGGTGACGGACAATGGGAACCTACTGCTCGACTGCGAGTTCGGCTCCATCGACGACCCGTCGGCCCTTGCCGGGACACTCGGCGCGATGCCGGGCGTCGTGGAACACGGCCTGTTCGTCGCCATGGTCGACGAGGTCCACGTCGGCGACGAGGATGGCGTCGAGATGCTGGAGTATTAGCGCTGGGACCCATCAGCCATTCGGCGGCAGGTGGAGGCGTAACAGTCGCCGGCAGGGGCACGAGTGACAGTGGCCGACAGGCGGACGCGTCGCTCCGTGGCCATCGGCACCCAAAAAGCGGGGACTGCGAGAATCCGTAGTTAGAGGTCGCGGGGCTGCACCGTCTTCCGGTCGTTCTCCTCGGCGCGTCGGGCGGCGTCCTCGAGCAGTTCCTCGACTTCCGCGTCGAGCGCACCGTAGAAGTCCGAAGCGACGTTCTTCTCGTCGAGATACTCCTTGACAGCAGCCTTAACGATAAGGTTGGACATGTGCATCCGACGCTACTCGGTGGCACTTAATAAGATTTCCCAAATCAACCGAAGGGACCACGCCACGGTCGAGATTTCGGCGGTGTCGAACGCGAAAACGACCCACCGACGGCGGCATCGAAAACGCTCCGTCGTCGCCCGCGAAATCGACTTGTTTGCGGCCGCTCTCGGGCGAATCATGTGAATCTGTCGCAAACTTATTTAACCGCGCTACACCTACATGGGACCGCCGACACCGGTGGAGATCGGCAGCAACGATGTCACGTTGTGACCACTGCGGATCGCACGTCTCCGGGCGCTTCGCTCGCGTGTTCACGGACCAGGACGGGCGGTTGAACGCCTGTCCGTCGTGTGCCGCAAACGCGGGGATTGCGGAGGTCGCTCGAGACCGCAACCGCACGACGAGCCACTGATGGGGTATCGCGAACCAACCGCGTCGTTCCCGGCAGGGCGACGGGTGACCGTCGCCGTGTCGTATCGTGCCACCGCTTTTGCGACCGGGTGATTTACCCCCTCGTGCACGGTCGCTTCCCTATGCACTACGTCTACGTCCTCGCCTGCGCCGACGGGACGTACTACACCGGCTACACCACCGACGTGGCGCGGCGCGTCGCCGAGCACAACGACGGCGACGGCGCGAGCTACACCCGTGGCCGCCGCCCGGTCGAACCGGTCCACGTCGAGGCGTTCGACAGTCGCTCGGCGGCGATGTCCCGCGAGTACGAGATCAAACAGCTCTCCCGCGTGGAGAAAGAGAGGCTGGTCGACGACGAGCCGCCCTGACAACGGCTGGTCGACGAGGGGGACTGCCGCCGTATCGGTGACGACGACCCAGCCTAACTACCACTCGGGTTCGTCCTCAATCTCGATGAACTCAGGTGCCCGCGTGGCGTAGATGCCGACGCGGTAGCCGAGGTCGCAGGTCCGTTCGCGGAGGTCGTCTTCGGTGAAGGCGTAATCGGAATCGCTGCCGAGGTCATCCGACTCAGGGGCGGACGCACGCTCCTCGAAGTAGTTCCGGGCGCCGCGGAGTCCCACCTGTTTCGGCAGCGTCCAGCCGTGAACCCCGCGGACGGTGGTGCGCATGTCCTGGAGCGTGCCGGCGACGGTTCCGCCGCCGGCGACGACGAGCAGGCCGACGACGGTGTTCTCGAACTCGTCGAAGCTACAGTAGTCGTGGAAGTTGCGGAACGCCGATGAGTACGACCCGTGGTAGACCGGCGAGCCGAGGATGACGCCGTCGGCGGCGCGCATCCGGGCCAGTAGGTCGGCGGCCTCGCCGGCGTCCTCGGTATCGATGTCAGGGTCGTAGAGCGGCAGGTCGACCGACGCGAGGTTGATGTAGTCGGTTTCGACGTCGGCAGTCTCGGCGGCGTCCAGCGCATAGTGGAGCGCGGCTTTCGTGTAGCTTCCCTCACGCATACTCCCGTTCACGGCGACGACGCGTGTCATGACCCCGTTTCTCGGTCGGCGGTGAAAAGAACGCGGGAACGGGCCGGCTTTTTGGGCCCCACCCGCCAATCCAGCCACATGACCGACCCCGCGGAGGCGATTCAGTTCGGGACGGACGGCTGGCGCGCGACGCTCGACAGCTTCACGGACGAGCGCGTGCGCATCGTCGCCCAGGGCGTCGCCGACTACCTGCGGGAGACCGGCGCCGACGCCCCCGTCGTCGTCGGCTACGACGCCCGGCCGTCCTCGCCAGGATTCGCCGAGAGCGTCGCCGACGTTCTGACGAAAAACGGCTTCGATGCGGTCCTCCCCGAGCGGGACTGCCCCACCCCGACCGCCGTCTGGACCGTCGTCGACCGCGAGTACGCCGGCGCCGTGGTACTCTCGGCGTCGCACAACCCGCCGGAGTACAACGGTATCAAGTTTTTCCCCGACGACGGCGGGCCGGCGATGCCCGAGGTGACCGACGCAATCGAGGCCGCTCTCCGGGAACCCGACCCGCTCCCACCTGCGGAACAGGGCATGGTCATCCGCGACGACCTGGCCGGGCCCCACTCCGAGGCGGTGAGGGAACTCGTTGGCGACTACGACCTCACTGACGGTGTGGGCCTCGACCTCTCGGGGCTCACCGTCGCGTACGACGCCATGCACGGGTCGGGCCGCGGCGTCACCGACGCGGTGCTCGAAGCTGCGGGCGCGGACGTCGAGCGCATCCGGTGTGACACCGACCCCGAGTTCGGCGGCGGCGCGCCCGAACCCGCCGCGGAGAACCTCCACGCGCTGGTCGAGCACGTCCGGAACGGCGAGGCCGACATCGGCATCGCCAACGACGGCGACGCCGACCGCATCGCCGTCGCGACGCCAGCCGGCTATCTCGACGAGAACCGCTTTTTCGCGGCCACGTACGAGGCACTGCTTTCGGCCCACGAGGGACCGGCGGTCCGCACCGTCTCCACGACGTTCCTCGTCGACCGGGTCGCGAGCGCCCACGACCAGCGCGTCGTCGAAACCGCGGTCGGGTTCAAGTGGGTCGCGGACGCGATGGGTACCCACGACGCCCTCATCGGGGGCGAGGAGTCCGGCGGCTTCTCGATTCGCGGGCACGTGCGCGAAAAAGACGGCGTCCTGATGGCGCTGCTCGCCTGCGCCGTCGAGGCCGCCGAGCCCTACGACCAGCGCATCGACGACCTGGAGGCCGAACACGGCGGTATCGTCGCCGACAAAGTGAGCATCGACTGTCCTGACGACCGGAAGGCAGACGTGCTCGATGACCTGGCGGCGGTCATCCCCGACGAGGTAGCCGGCGTCCCCGTCGAGCGGACCGTGACCCTCGACGGGTTCAAACTGCTCTGTGCGGACGGCTCGTGGTTGCTGGTTCGGCCGTCCGGGACCGAACCGAAGCTCCGGGTCTACGCCGAAGCGTCCACGGAAGAACGGGTCGAGGCGGTGCTCGCGGCCGGCCAGGAACTGGTCCGGCCGCTGGTGTGACCATGCACGACGAGCACGACCGGGATACGCCGTCGGTGGACCTGGTTCCGGCGACCGGCTCCGCGGTCGAGTGGATTCACACCCTGCTGTCGAGCGCCGACCTGCCAACCGCCGACCTCGAGGGCGTCCCGACGCCCGGCGACGAGGGGCGCGCGCTCTACGTCGTCAGGGCCGACGGCGACCGAGTCGGCTGTATCGGCATCGAGCGGTACGGCGACGCCGGCCTGCTCCGCTCTGCCGCCATTCAGGCGCGCCACCGCGGCAACGGCTACGGCCGGGCGGCCGTCAGGGCACTCGAAGCCGCGGCCCGCGACGTCGGCGTCGAGGTGCTCTACCTGTTGACGACGACCGCGGCGCCGTTTTTCGCCGACCTGGGGTACGCGGAGATCGACCGGGAGGCCGTGCCGGAGCAGGTCCGGAGTTCGACCGAGTTTACCGACATCTGTCCGGAGACGGCGGTCCCGATGTGCCGAGAGCTCTGAGCACGGCGTGTCGCCGCTTTCCGGGTCCCGCTACTCACCCTGGCGAATCCCGTAGAACCGGTCGTCCTCGGCCTCGATTTCGAACCCGAGGTCCTGCCAGAACCCGCGGATACCGGCGCGGAAATCGGCCGTCACCGGCCCGCCGACGTCGGAGACGGCCGTCTCGATGAGCGCGCTCCCGATGCCCTGGTTCCGGAACTCCCGCCGCACGGCGAGCGTGTCGATGTGGTTGTCCTCCAGCACCAGCGAACCGACTATCCAGTCAGCCGCCTCGGCGACGATGACGTCCTCGCGGCGCACCGCCCGCCGCACCGTCGCGCCGTCGATCTCCAGCAGCGCCCCGTGGAGCACGCGGATGACCGGCATCGCGTCGTCCTCGGTGGCCCGGCGGAGTTCGACGTTCTCCGGTAGTTCCACCCGGTCAGGGACTGAAAGGGGCGGGACCGTCGGTTGCTCGCTGGCTCCCGGCTCCGCCGTCTCATCCTGCTCGGTGGGGTCGGTCTCCGCCGACTCATCCTGCTCGGTGGCTCCCGGCTCCGCCGTCTCATCCTGCTCGGTGGGGTCGGTCTCCGCCGTGGTCGTCGCTCCTGACGCTCCCTGGGTTTCGGCCGGGCCGGCGTCGGTCGCGTCGGCTGTCGTTGCACCGGCGGCTGGGTCGGTGTCCGGTTCGGAACCCCCCTCGGTTTCGACTGGAGCCGTCGTGTCGCCCGAAACCGCCCCATCGGCGTCGGCCGCTGACGAGGTCGCCGGTTCGACCGGTGTGGTGCCGTCAACCGTCGCCCGTGCCGCGGCTTCGCGCTCCTCGACAGTGCTGTCGGCGCCGAGCCGGGCGGCGCTGTCGAGCGCCGAGAGCAGGTCGTCGATTCGCGGCCGGTCCGACGTGGTGTCGCCGCGGTGGGCGTAGGTCTCCATCGGGTCACTCCACCGCAGGTCCAGCACGATGGCCGCCGGCATCCGGCCGATGATGTCGTGGATTCGGCCGAACAGCCCGTACCGGGTGGGCTGGTCGTACTGCTCGGCCAGTTGCTTTTCCGCGTCGGCGAGAACAGGGTAGGGAAGGTGGTACTGCTTCTGCCACTCCTCGGCCGTCTCGCGGTCCTCTGGCAGCACCGACACCACCTCCGCGTCCCGCTGCTCGAACGCCTCGTAGCGGCTCTTCACCCGCCGGACCTGCTGTCTGCATTCGCTGCAGTAGAAATCCCGGTGGAGCAGGAGCACCGCGAACGCCGTCTCGAGGGCCGAAAGGGAGAACGGGTCGGGGCCTGGCCCGACGTTCGGGAGTTCGGTGCCGCGAGTCATGCCCGCATCGACGTGCTCATCCTACAAAACGGCGACGCACGCGGGTTGGGCGGTGCAAAACGGCGACGTACGCGCCTTGGGCGGTCGGGCGCCCGCACTGCAGGGTGACGGCAGGCGGACGGCGACCCGCGGGTCAGCGCAGGTGAGTGACGACAGGCGGACAGTGATTCACGGGTCGCCGCAGGGGACCGGCGACCCGTGGGTCGGTGCGGGTGACCATTGGCTCCCGAGGTCGGCTCAGCCTCCGGCCACCAGCCGAAGCACCTGCACCCGGTCGGTAGCCACGGGTGCGTCCGCCGGCACCGGCGACTCGTCGACCAGCACCGTCACCTCGTGCGGGCTGTAGCCGAGCTCCCGGACCAGCGCCGCGTAGTCGGCGTCGTCGGGCAGCGAGAGCTCCTGCTCGCCCGCGCCGACGACGTCGGCGGTGACCTCCATGGCGGGAACTGTCCGGCAGGTCGCTTTATCCTTGCCTTCGACACCGACCGACTACGATGGGGCGCACGGACCCGTCTGCGGGCCGCCCTCGCTCCGGTCCGTTTATGCCCGCCGCCCGCCGCCTACGAAACATGAGCGAGGCCGACGCCGAGAGCACGGCACCGGGCCAGGAGATCTGGATCGAGAAGTACCGCCCGCAGGCCCTCGAGGAGATCCACGGCCAGGAGGAGGCCGTTGAACGCGTCAAGAGCTACGTCGAGGGCGGGGAGCTCCCCCATCTGCTGCTTGGCGGGCCGGCCGGGACTGGAAAGACCACAACAGCTACCGCCATCGCCCGGGAGATCTACGGCGACGACTGGCGCGGGAACTTCCTGGAACTCAACGCCTCCGACGAGCGCGGAATCGACGTCGTGCGGGACCGCATCAAGAACTTCGCGCGCTCGGCATTCGGGGGGCACGACTACCGCATCATCTTCCTGGACGAGGCCGACTCGCTCACGAGCGAGGCCCAGTCGGCGCTCCGTCGCACGATGGAGCAGTTCTCGGACAACACCCGGTTCATCCTCTCGTGTAACTACTCCTCGAAGATCATCGACCCCATCCAGTCCCGGTGTGCGGTGTTCCGCTTCTCGCCGCTCGCGGACGACGCCATCGCCGGCCAGCTCGAGGAAATCGCCGAGGCCGAGGGCATCGAGCTGACCGAGGACGGGACCGAGGCACTTGTCTACGCCGCCAACGGCGACATGCGCCGCGGCATCAACAGCCTCCAGGCGGCGGCGACGACCGGCGACGTGGTCGACGACGAGGCGGTGTACGCCGTCACCGCGACGGCCCGTCCGGAGGACATCGAGGAGATGGTCGCCGCCGCCGTCGCGGGCGATTTCCCGAAGGCCCGCGCGACACTCGACACGCTGCTGACCGACGTGGGGATGGCCGGCGGCGACATCATCGACCAGCTCCACCGCTCGGCCTGGGAGTTCGAGCTCTCCGAGCGCGCCGTGGTTCGGCTGCTCGAACGCCTCGGCGAGGCGGATTACCGAATCGCCGAGGGCGCGAGCGAGCAGGTGCAGCTGGAGGCGCTGCTGGCGGCGCTGGCGATGGACGGCGAGGAGTAGATTGATCGGACGACGAGACGTACCGCTCGCGAGCAGCGCGAGCGAGCGGCCCTTTTGGTCGAGCTTTTGCGAGGAGCGGTGCGCCGGAGGCGCACCCGACGAAGTAAAAGGTCGAGGCTAACCGTCGCGCTTATTCACGGTCCTGCTAAAACCCCGAGCGTATGGAGCCGCTCCACGCCCGGTACCCCTTCTTCGACGCGGCTCGCGAGGCGGTCGGGGAGCTGGGTGCCGGCGTCCCCGAGCTGGCCGCCGGGGGCGACCCCGCCGTCGAGCGCGGCCGCGAGCGCGTCGAGCGCGCGCTCACCGAGGGAACCA
>CAYXXM010000046.1:0-11524 GCA_964469085.1 uncultured Haloferacaceae archaeon | reverse complement strand
CCCCACGAGGGTTCGTCTGAAACGCAGCGCCAGCAACGAGCATCGCAAGGTTCCACGCGGCTTCAACCCCACGAGGGTTCGTCTGAAACCGGTGAGGGATCTATCGGTGGCGGCAGCGGGCCGATGGCTTCAACCCCACGAGGGTTCGTCTGAAACAAGTAACCCGGTGTCACAACCGGGCGGGGCGTGAGTGCTTCAACCCCACGAGGGTTCGTCTGAAACGACCTACGGCGTCGTGTGGGCGGCATGTCGTCGACTGCTTCAACCCCACGAGGGTTCGTCTGAAACGAGTGCGACACTTCACCCACGTTCCTCGACGGCGAGCTTCAACCCCACGAGGGTTCGTCTGAAACCATGGCAGATAACACCACCATAGCCCCTCTCACGTCCGAATTCACTTCACTATTTCCGTCGACCCCTAATCACCCCCGCGCCCCTGGGGGGTTGACGTTCTTCAGAGAAACCGACTCTCGTCCACTGGGTCTTCGCCGTGAACAGTCCGGTTCAGCAGGGAGTTCGACGAAAGCTCGTAGACGATCACCGACTCACCGGTCTGAAGCAGGTCATCGATCTCTCCCTTCAGCGTCGCCAGGTCACCCTCCGAGATCTCCCCTTCGAGAACCGAGTTCTGTACGTGCGTGAGATAGCGCCGGCACAGTTTGAGCATGCGCTGTGTCCGGTGGGCCTCCATGTCGTAGACGACGATGACGTACATCTACCACCACCGCTCGAACGGTTCGTAGGGCTCCCCTGCGAGGAGGTGTTTCTTCAGCTTGTACGCCTCCAGGCGGAGTAGATACTGATAGCTCACCTTCCGGTTGAGATCAGGGTGGTCGACGGTCCGCTCGAGGGTCTCTTCGAATGCCTTGACGAACGTCGAGCGCCCCGATTCGGTCAGGAGACATGAACCGACCTCCTCGCGGAACTCGTCGCGGGTGATCTGCTGACGGTTGACCAGCCTGAACAGGAGCCTGTCGGTCAGCAACGGTTTGAACAGATCCGCGATATCCAGCGAGAGGGAGTACCGGCGCTCTCCAGGTTCGTGTAAGTAGCTCACGGCCGGGTCCAATGCGGTGGCACGAATCGCCGAGACGCAGTTCGCGTACACCAGACTGTTCCCGAACGAGATGAGGCAGTTCACTGGGTTGGGCGGGGGGTTGTACTCCCGCCGACCGAACTCGAACTCCGACGGAAGCACGACGTCGAACGTCTGGTAGTACGCCCGCCGCGCGCTCGCCTCCACGCCCATCAGCTCCGAGACGTCGCTCGCTGAACTGATCCGGTTCGTCGCATCGTCGAGATCGTCGAGTATCCTCCCGAGTTCGTAGTCCCGGCTGTCGTAGTAGGCGACGTTGGCCCGCATATTGTGGATGCTGCCGCGAACGAACGCCGAGGCGATGTCCAGCCGCTGCTCGGCGTCGTCGTACGCGCGGACCTGCTTCACGACCGTCTGTCCGCTCACCTGCCCCCGTTCGGGCATCAACGAGCCGGCGTACCGGTCGTTCCACCCGAACACGTGAACCGCAACCCCGTGGTCGTTGAGGAACGACATGAGCCGCGTGTTGTAGTCGATCTGACCGTGGAGGTACACCGCTTCGGCGTGCTCAATCGGGATGTGTTTCTTCTCCCCGTCCTCGGTCTCCAGCCGAACCGTGTCCTCGCTCCGTTCGATGCGCCCGTCCGAAAAGACGTGGTAGTTCTTGTCCATGGTCAGACCCAACAGAAGTCGTGGTACGCACACGACTCGCAGTACGGCTTCTCCTCGGCCTCAGGTGGCGATTCGTTGCTGACGACGCCGTGGATTCCGCGGATCGCCGACTCGACCTTTTCGACCCGCTCAGCAGTCAGCTCGACCACTTCGCGCTTTCGCTCGGTGGGGTGTGCGAGCACCCCGTCGCGCTTGACGTCGGCGACCCGCTCGAGGTACCAGAGGTAGTACGACAGCTGCATCCTGGCTGGTTCGGTGAGCGACGACGAGGGTTTGACCTCGACGACGCGCCCGTCCTCCATCAGGTCTAGCGAGACCATCCCCAGCCGCAGGTTCTCCTGACCGCGCTCGCTGTAGGACGATTCGTCGACGCGTGTGCCGCGGACGACGTTGACGTTCTCTCGGTCGATTTCCAGATCGCGGCTCTCGAACCAGAGCTCCCGTTTACAGACGAAGTAATACTGCATCATCACGCCCGTGACGCGGAACGGGTTCTCGATGGCGTCGCCGCGGGCGGTTGCGAGGAGTCGGGTGACGGGGTCGGAATCACACGTTTCAGTCATAGGAGCCTGTGCTCCACGGTATCGTCGGGGATAGTGAACCCGAGCTGTTCGTCGAAATGCGTTGTTTGGTGGCCGACGGTTAGTTCGTACAGCCCTTCATCTTCGATTATCGGTGGGAGACTTCTGATCGCCTCGGCCGTCTCCGAATCGTGGCGGTAGATGGGTATCGACACTCGGATGGCCTTCGTCTCGTCCAGCAGAGTTCGGAGCCTCTCGAACTCGTAGCTGTCTCGTGCCTTTCGAATACGCTCCACGAGCCTCCGGTCGGCGTCAGTTCGACAGACGACGATGTCGACCGCCCGGCGCTGGTCGATGAGCGAGAGCTCACCGAGCGCTTCGGCGTCCACGTCGTCGACGTACTCGACGTACTCCGCCTTCCCGACCTCCTTCTCCTCGTGGAGCCGCCGGTAGTACGACTCGACGGCGTCCTGAGCGACATCCCGCTCTTCGAGATCGCCCGGTCTGTCCCGCGCGTCCGCAAGCGTCGCCGCCGCCGTCGGAAGCAGGGATGTCCCTCGGTTGTAGACCGCTGCTGCAGGCGTTTTCGCTTCCTCGCCCGGCGCAGCCAACCACCAGACAGTCACCGTTCCTCGCTCGCGCTCGAACGACCGGTTACAGCGCCCTGCGGCCTGCACGATGCTGTCTGTCGGTGCAAGATCCCGGTACACCCGGTCGAAGCTGATGTCCACGCCCGCCTCGACGAGCTGTGTGGAGACGGTGACAGGCGTGTGGTCCCGTTCGGTGAGCTCTTTCGCCGTTTCGATGAGCGTGAGGCGGTCGACTGGCCGAAGCCGCGTCGAGAGATGGAGCAATGAACGGTTCCCGGCAGTGGTCACACGGTCGGCCAGCGTGGCTGGATCGACCGACTCGTGTTCCTCGGTGACTCCAACACCGCTCTCACTCTCCCCGAGTATCTCCGCATATACTGCGGCGATATCGACGAACTCTTCGTCGTCGATTCGACCGGTCAGCTCGCGTGCGCTGTCGACGGTGTTGCAGACCGCGAGCGCTGACTCCCCCTCGTCCACCGCTTGCATGAGCGCGGCAGCCGCGTCGTCGTAGCGTTTCGGCTCGGCGTCCTGCCCCCGGTCGATATACCGGTCGACCGAGGGGTCCAGTTCGTAGGTGACCCGCTCAACCGCGTCGAAGTAGTCGTCGGGGGAATCGACGAGCTCGGTCGCGCCGTCGAGTCCGGGAGCGCTCTCGAACAGTCGTGGCTGAGTCGCGGTCATCGCGATCACCGTCGCGCCGTAGCGCTCAGTGAGCAATTCGACCAACCGGGGGGCGAGCTTCCACCAGTCCAGCGGGAGACTCTGTGGCTCGTCGAGAACGATGATGCTGTCTCGTAGCGCCGGGAGCTTCATCGACTGGCGGTTCCGCGGCCCGGCCAGGCTCTCGAACAGCTGGACGAATGTCGTTACCGTCACCCCCGCCCGCCAGCCCTCACCGAGCATCGCCGCCATGTCGTCGTCTCGATCGGCCTCATCCACGTCGGGGTCGTCGATTCTGGTGTCGGCAAGATGGTGGTGAGCTGTGAGTAGCCGTCCCGTCGTCCCGGCGTCGTACACGTCCTCGACTTCAGCGACGACCTGGTCGATGACGCTGGTGAACGGGAGCGCATACACGACCCGCTCACCGTCGAGCCGATCCCGCATATCGAACGCCGCCGAGAGCCCGGTGAGCGTCTTCCCCATCCCGGTAGGGAGCGTGAGCGTGGCGATGCCGCCGCCCTCCGTGGCAAAGCTCGCGGTACTCTCGAGCACTGCTGACCGGGCACGCGAGCGGTAGTGGTCGAGGCGCTGTCCCCGGTCGCCCTGAGGATCAGGATCGGCCTCGGCCTCCAATCCGTCGATATACGTCTCGAGCCGGTCGAGGGATGGCTGTTCGGCCGCGTACGTCTCGGCTGCCGGCGGCGCGTCGGCGTCGCCGGTCCGCTCTACCACATCGGTCTTGTCGGCGAAAACGAGTACGCTCCAGCACTGGAGCACGAGCGCGTAACACGAGCGGGAAAGCGAGCGACGGTCGACACCAACACCGCCCTCGACCGACGTGACTGTGTTCGCGATCTCATCAAGCAGGTCGAGAAAGCCATCGTAGAACCCCGACCAGCTTCCAGCGCCGTTGGTCGCGTCGTCGAACACGTTGGCGGCCAGGTCGCTAGCGTGGCTGTCGATATCTGCGATCTGTTTCGCGACGACGTCCTGGCGCTCCTCACCGGCAGTCCTGTTTTCCGGGCTGACGCTGTCCCGCCGGTCGGCCCGCTCGTGGACGTAGGCGGCCACGTCCGAGAGCCGGCCGTGGTGTTTGGCGACCGCGACGAACCCGGCGATGCAGCTTTCGGTGCCGAACCCCCGGGCCCCGAGCGCGTAGTAGCTGGCGAACGCCCCGATGAGCGCGTGATGGCGATACGCCGGTTTCTCGGGGTCAGGAGCGCTCTCGTCGATGTAGTTCTGGAAGAACGTCGTCGCCTTCCCGAAATCGTGGAGCGTAGCGACCGTCTCGGCGAGTTCGGACAGGGGCTCCTCGTCGGGCGTCGTTTCGTCATCATCGACGAGATACTCGGCACGGTCGGCAACGCCAGCGAGGTGGTCACGGAGATGCACCCCCTCTGACCCCCTTTCCGGCGGGTGAGAGTAGCGGACGGTCATTCAGACGAAAACGACCGTTCGGTCGTCGACTCGGCTCGCGTTGATTCCGTCGACGTCAACGGGTTCGGCGTCGGGGCTGTACGTGTAGCTGGTGAACGCCGTCGTTGTCCGGCCGCCGGAATCGGCCGTCATGAACGCCGGGGACTGCTCGACCTGGCAGCGACCGTTCGCCCGCGGAATCACGTCGTCGATGGCGTCGGGGATCGCCGAGTCGACGGAGACGACGCCGCCGTTCGGTTCCGGCTCGACGTCGTACTCCCCGTGGTACTCGATATCCGCGAGATATTCCGAGAGCCCCAGACTCGGTACGTAGTGGGACTCCCCGGAAGCAAGCGTTCGCCGAAGCTCCTGATAGCGCTCCTCGTCGGCGAGCGAGATGTCGATGCGGTACCCCGGCTCGACGAGCACCTCGTAGTTGTGCTGCTGCCGGAGTTTCGTCGGGTCGGGGAGCTTGATGCTCAGCTTCCCACGGGGGTTCAGCGAGTGCAGGTGTTCGTTCGCTGTCGATAGCGTGTTCATCGGCATGTTCACCGTCCGGAGCGACCGCACCGGCTCGATGGCGACCGCCGAGCGGTCGGGCCCGAACAGCTCGTAGTAGCCGTCACGCTCGATTCCGAGCATCGCGGCGATCAGCCCGGCGACGGTCGTTCGGGGGATGATGCGATACGTCTGCTTGACGATGTTCCCCTCGACGCGCCGGAAATGGCCCCACGGTCCCCGGACGGTTAAGGAGAGACAGCGCTCGAAGGCGTCACCCCCCGCCGCGGTGCGGTCGTCCGTCCCCTCCTCGATCGACACCTGGGACACGGTTACTCCTCGCCCGGGAGCGTCGCCTTGTGCTCCTCATACACGTTAATCTCGTCGACACGGTCCTCCCCGAGCGTTTCCTTGAGTGCCCCGTACAGTAGCTCCGGCCCACCGGTCTCACCGTCGTAAGAGATCGGGAGCACGTCGCTCGCGACGACGTGAACTTCGTCGATACGGTCCCCCGCGTCGTCCAGACGCTTAACGAACCCGTCGACGGAGAGGGTGAGATCTCGGACGTTACGGAGCTCGTCTGCGGGGAGCGACGCGTCCTGATCGAGCGTGATATCCTTGTCCAGACCGCCGAGGTGGAAGCTCTCGTCAGCGTACTCGACGCGGCAGTAGAGCCGGGGCTCCTGGCCGACCTTGCTCCGGCTGATGGTCTGGTTCTTCAGCGACCGCCAGCAGAGCGTGTCCAGACGCTCCACGTCCTCCGGGGTGAGCTTCGTGTCGGTGGCCCCATGCTCGTCGACGAGGCCGTGGAACCGGATGAGCCCGTACTGGATGCGGTGGTCGTCGAGGTCGAACCCACCCTGCTCTTTCCCCTCCTGGGTGGCGATGACGCTGGTCAGACTGTCGTACTCCTCGTTCTCGTTGACAGGGTGGATGGATTTTCCGGGCGAGAACTGCACTGGTCCGGTGAAGTGGTCGGGGAGATGCTCGGCGTACTCGTTGTCCGTGTCAACGGACATCGTCGCGCCGAAGTAGCGCACGTCGGCGCTCTCCGCGAGGAACTCCCCGAAGACGGCCTCCCGAAGGCGGTCCCCCTCACCATCCTCATCGAGGTCGTACTCGTCAAGGTCGACCTCCTTGAGCCGGTCTTCGAGCAGCTGCGCCCGGGTGTATTGTTCGCCCTCCTCCTGTACGTTGCGGACATACACACCGTGGCCGTCGTCATCGAGCTGGTCGCGGAGGTAGCGTTTCAGGCGGACATCGGTGACGATCGCCTGGCCGGTTCCCGGGTCGATGCGTGGTCGGTTCGCCCCGCTGAGTGGGTTGCCGTTCGGGTTCGCGTCGACTGCATCGTACAGGAAGACGATCTCGGAGCGGTTCGTGACTGTGTCGGTAGTGTCTGACATCTATTGTTCCTCGTCGGTGTCGTCGTTGGTTGCAGCATCGTACCGGTCGTTCATCCCGTAGGTGACCCCCAGCGCGTAGTAGAATCGGAGGTCGTCAGTGCCAATCTCCCACTCCTCGGGGTCGGGTCGGAGCACCGTCTCCCGGAGCCGCTCGACGATGTGGTCGAACATCGTCCCGGGGAAGGAGGGGCCGCTTTTCTTCTTCTCGCGCGTGTAGGTAAGCGTCTTGGCCACCGTCTCCTGGGTCACCTTCTTGATCCGGTTCCGGCTGATGGATTTCACCGGATACTGGTCGATGAGTGTGGTGGAGCGGTCGAGCCGGAAATCCTGGTAGTTCCCGACGGCGCCGACAAGCGCTCCGAGGAGGAACGCCCCTCGGCGCTGGTCGTTGACGGGCCTGTCGGGATTGTGTGCCAGCGCTGGCGTCTCGTCGATGAACGATTCGAGCTTCGTCGTGAGGGAGTCGCCCCCGTCGGTTAGTATCTCCTCTGCTGTATGCATGATGTTGGTATCGTAAGTCGGCTGTTCCGTGATGGGCTGTTTCGCCGGGTCGTCGGTTCGAAGGAGCTCCACCTCGTCGGCAGCCAGCGCAGAAAGCTGTGCGAACTGACTGGCGACACGGAAGACGGGGAATCCTTCGTACTCGTCGTCCTCTTCTTCGGTCAAGATCCGGGCGACGTACTCCCCGAGAAGCGTCTCGACGCCAATCGCGTCGCCGCTCAGCACGTCAACCAGCGCCTCGATACGTGGGTCGTCAGCGTCGGCATCGTCGTCGTCGCGCTCAGCGAACGTCTGGGCGAAGTACCAGCCCGTCGAGATCGAGGCGAGCTGGCCGGTACCGGTGTCCAGAAGCTGCCAGCTCTCGTTGCTTGGGAGCGGGGATGTGTACTCTCCACCGCTGTCGAAGGCGCTCGTCGAGAGCACCTGCCAGTGTTCGACTGCCAGCTGTTTTGGGTAAAGGAGCTGACCGTTGAGCGTTTCGCCGAACACGTCGTACCGGGACATCTGGTGGGGCATCACCGCCGAGACGTAGAATCGGAGCCGGTTCCAGACGTTGTCGGCCTCCACTCCGCTCTGCTCGTCCTGTCTCTCGGAGGCTTCCTCGACCGGCGTCATCCCCTCCTCTTCGGTCGCCGCCTCGTGGAGCAGATCGTAGAGCAGGTACGCCCGTTCGGCTGTCGGCGTGCCGAAGAAGTACGGGAGGTAGTACACTTTCGCGCCGAACGTGTGGTACGTACAGGCCTCGACGAACGTCCCGGCGTTCATCAGCGTCACTGCTACGTCCTCCGAGAGGGGATGGGTCCGCCACGCCTCGTCGACGTCGAGGCCGGGGAACGTCTCCAGTTGCTTGCCGAGGTAGTAGTTCTGGGGGTCCTCTGAGGTTCCGACCGTACGTCCGACCTCCCCGGTGACGAGATCAGTTGCCTCTCCAGAGGAGTCGGTTGCCTGGCCTTTCGAGACGAGCTTCGAGAGCTTCCGTCGGGCCATCGCCGCCATGAAGGCGTCGACGTCGGCGGGCCAGAGCCACTCGCCGTCCTCGTCCAAGCGGACCTGCACGGTGAGCAGCGCGGTTGCCGACTCGCCGTCGAGTTCTCGTTTCACTCCTTCCCTGACCTTTTCCAAGGCATCATCGTCCTCGCCGAGCCGGCGGAGTGCGTCGATGACCCAGCTCTCCTCGTGGCTGTCGGCGACTTCTTCGACAGCGCCGTCCGTCGCCCATCGGGTCAGTCGCTCAGTCGAGTACCGTGCGAGCTTTTCAGGACCACTGTTCTTCCCGGACTGGTGAGTGATGCTGTGGTCGATTCCGGCAGCAGCTGAGAACTTACAGTGGGCCACTTTCGACACTCGGTTGTCGGTGTAGCGTGTGAGCCACACGGGGCCACGGCTATCCTCTGCGAGTCGGGGTTGCTCCCCAGACATATCGACTCTGACGACGATGAGGCTATCGGCGGTGTCGACGAGGTCGTCCGCTGCGTTCGGGGTGAGATATGCGGCGTAGTCACCGCCACCCGCCGTCGAAAGGGTGTAGAGCTTGCCGTATAGGTACTGCAGATCCCGGAGCGAGGCGATCGGCGAGTCCGGGAGCTCCTCGACCAGCGTTTCCGGTGGATAGCGCTGCTTGAACTCCTTAGTCGAGAGCATGTTCTCCCTCCAGTTCGGTTTCGCCAGGACCGGTCTTCTCGGTCAGATTGACGAACCCCAACCCAAGCGCGTTCCGCTCACCCAGCCCGCAGTCCAGTGCCAGATTCAGGTGGCGACGGTGGTCGTCGTCACGGACAGTATAGTCGAACTTCCACTTCGAGAGCACGTACGTCATCTCCTGGCCCTGGGTCACCTGCAGGGGGACGGCGAACGTCTTCAGTAGCTCGTACCCCTCGAACAGCTCCCCCTCGGTCTCGCTCGGTCCCGGCAGATACTCCGGGCCGAACAGTCCGTGCTTCTTGTCGAGGTTTGCCTCCAACTGCTTCCGGAGCGGCTCGACAGTGTGCTCGGGCCGCCAGAACACCGCCGTGTCTCCGCCGGGATGGTCGATTCCGTACTCCTCGCACCGCCACGGCGGGATACGGACCAGGAGCCCGGTTCCGGTTTCGATCGTTCCACTGCTCCCCGGCTCGCCGACATCGGGCGAGAGCGCTGACAGCCCCTCGATAGTGAACGGCATTTCTCCGACGTTCAGCTCCGGGTTGTCGCGGAAGTTCGCCGCGATTTCGGAGAGGAGTTCTTCCCGCGGTGCCGAGACGATGAGTGTCCGCTCGTCCCCTTCGGCCATATCTCGCGGCGGGAACGGGTTGCTGAACGCGAACCCTGGCGGGTCGTTCGTGTCGTGTGCGTTCTCGTGTTCGGTCCCGTCCAGGGCCTGCCAGATGCGCCCCCGGAGCTTGTGGTGGTAATCGTTCTGATACGCCGAATCGGTACGCGCATGGAGACGTGCTAGTATTCGCACGAGCAGTCACCGGTGTTAAGGTAACACATAGACCGGACTGAATATCTTCCTGCCGTTGCTTAAGTGTTCCCACCCTGATATTGGCGCCGAGGCCGGACGGTTGGATTCTCGGCGCAATCCAACCGCTCGGAACGAAACCTGCTTACATCACCACCCGACCATATGGGGTGGCCTCTACATACGCCCAGGGTTCCACCCCGCAACCATGCCCGAACCCACGTTCGACTTCTTTCCGCGAGGGACGCCGCTACTGGTCACCGACCGCATCGAACGCCGGATGCACGAGGAGCTCGACGGCGGCGCCGACGCGAGCGCGGCCTACGACGCGATGGAGCAGGAACAGGTCCGCCAGTTGCGTGAGGAGCCCGATTTCCGCGACGAACTCCGCGCCGCCTTCGCGGAGGCGGGCGTCACCCTCGTGAGCGCGACGATGATGGGGTTCGACCGGACCGGCACGTACGCCGACGGGGTCCGCGCGGACCTCGCGCGCTGGAACGGCCGGTTCGACGCCGTCCCGTGGCTCCGGCGGGCCACAACGCCTGCCGAGGCTCGGGAGATCGTCGCCGACGGCGATGTGGGCGTCGTCCCGAACACGCAGAACCTCGGCGCCGCCATCGAGGGCGACGTGGCGGCCGTCGAGGAGCTCTACAACGCCGGGGTCCGCGTCGGTCAGCTCACCTACAACAGCCAGAACCTCGTCGGCCACGGCTGCACGGACCGGACCGACGCCGGCCTCTCGAACCACGGTGTCGCGGCCGTCGAGCGCATGAACGAGCTGGGGATGGTCGTCGACCTCTCACATTGTGGGCGCGAGACGACCCTCGACGGCGTCGCGGTCTCGGACGACCCGGTGGCCTACATCCACACGTTCAGCAGCGAACTCTCCGACCACGACCGGGGGAAGTCCGACGAGGAGCTGGCGGCGCTGCAGGACGCTGACGGCTACGTCGGCGTGCTCGCGGTGCCCTTCTTCCTCGAACCCGGCGAACAGGAGGCGTCGTTCTCACAGGTGTTCGACCACATCGACTACATGGTCGAGCACGTCGGCATCGACCGAGTCGGCATCGGCACCGACTGGGGCTCGTGGACGCCGGAGATTCCCGAGGAGCTCCACGCGGGGTTCATGCGGACGTTCAAATCGCTGGGCTTCCGCGAGGAGCACGGCGTCACCATCGGCCGGGGGTACGGCCCGATGCAGGCCTACCAGGACTGGCCGGCCATCCCCGAGGGCCTCGAAGCGCGTGGCTACGACGAGACCGAGCGCCGGAAGCTCCTCGGTGGTAACTTCCTCAACTTCTGGGAGCGGGCCGTTGCGTGACCATCCCGGACGGCAGCAGCGGCGCCATACACACCGGCGTAACTGTTAACCTCGACAAATAACGACTCACCACCATGACAAGCGCCACCAAACAGGGTCACTCCGAGCAGTACCAAACCTCACAGATCACGCTCCAGATCTGGCACCCGGACTGCTGGACGCTCCAGACCACCGAACGCGTCGACGCTGGACTCATCGCCCATGGGATATACGAACACGACGGAATCGTGAGTGGGCGGTTCACAGCCTACGCAGACACCACTGCCGACATCGACAAACTCGCCGAGGCAATCGAGGGGTCGCCGCTGACCAGCGAGGTGAAACTCATCAACGAGTACTTCAACCCGACGCTGCGAACCGACGCCGCGGGCAACGCGACACAGGAACTGCTCGTGGAGTACGAGCCGAACAACAGCATCCACGACGCGTTCATCTCGCGGGGGTTCGTGCCGGAGGAGGA
>CAYXXM010000045.1:0-11642 GCA_964469085.1 uncultured Haloferacaceae archaeon | reverse complement strand
CGGCACGTCGCCAGTGAGCTGTGTCCCGGTGCCGCGCTCTCGCGGGTCGGAGTTGGGGATGGCGGCGATGAGCGCCTGCGTGTAGGGATGCTGTGGGTCGTTGAACAGCTCCTCGGTCGGCGCCATCTCCACGATTTCCCCCAGGTACATCACCGCAACCCGGTCACAGACCTCCCGAATCACGCCCATGTCGTGGCTGATGAACAGCAGCGAGAGGCCGAACTCGGACTTGATGTCGTTGATGAGGTCGATGACCTTCGCCTGGATGCTCACGTCGAGGGCCGACACCGGCTCGTCGGCCACGATGAACTCGGGGTTCACAACCAGCGCTCGCGCCAGCGCAATGCGCTGTTTCTGCCCGCCGGAGAACTCGTGGGGGTAACGGTCGATATCCGAGCGCTCCATCCCGACGCGTTCGAGCAGGTTCATCGCGACCGCGCGCCGCTTCTCCCGCTCGGAGACACCGTGAATGCGCAGCGGTTCGGCAATCGACTCGCCGACCGACATTCGCGGGTCGAACGTCGATTCGGGGTCCTGGAACACCATCTGTGCGTTCCGGCGGAACGCCTTCCGCTCCGCGTCGGTCTGGCCGATGAGCGACTCGCCATCGAACCGCACGTCGCCGCCGGTCGGCTCCTCCAACTGCAGGATGGAGGTGGCGGCGGTGGATTTCCCACAGCCGGACTCCCCGACCAGGCCGACGGTTTCGCCCTCGGCAATCTCGAAGCTGATGCCGTCGACGGCACGCACCGTGCCAATCTGGCGTCGAAGGACGCCCTTGGTAATGGGGTAGTGTTTCTCCAGGTTGTCGACCTCCAGCACTGGGTCGCTCATTCGTCCACCCCGCCGTCCGTTGCGACGCCGGCGCTCTCGCCCTCTTCACGGATGACCGAGGGGTCGAAGCCCATCCCGTAGTGGACACACGACACCTCCTGCTCTGCGCCGTCGCGGTCGTGCATCGGTGGCTGCTCGCCAGTGCGACAGTCCTCCACCGCGTGGGGACAGCGTGGGTGGAACCGACAGCCGTCCGGCGGGTCCATCGGGCTGGGTAGCGACCCCTCGATGACGGTGCGGTCGCCCCCCTGTCCCGGGCGGCAGTTGAGCAGCGCACGGGTGTAGGGATGTGCGGGGTCCGCGAACAGGTCGAAGACGTCGCCCCGCTCCATCACCTTCCCCGCGTACATGACGACCACCCGGTCGGCGATCTCCGCGACGACGCCGAGGTCGTGCGTGACGAAGATGACGCTCATGTCGAACTCCGCCTGGAGGTCCCGGAGCAGGTCCAGGATCTGGGCCTGGATCGAGACGTCCAGTGCCGTCGTCGGCTCGTCGGCGATGAGCAGGTCCGGGTCGGCCGCGAGCGCCATCGCGATGACGGCGCGCTGTTTCATCCCGCCCGAGAACTCGTGTGGGTACTCGTCGACGCGCTTCGTGGCGTCTGGAATCCCCACCCGGTCAAGCAGGTCGATAGCGCGGTTGCGCCCCTCCTCCTTGCTCACGTCACGGTGGAGATGCAGCGTTTCGGCGATCTGGTGGCCGATCGAGTAGACCGGGTTGAGCGCCCCCTGCGGGTTCTGGAACACGTGGGCGATGCGCTCGCCGCGGATGTCCAGCAGGCGGTCCATCGGCATCTCCGTCAGTTCCATGCCGTCGAACTCGATGGAGCCCTCCGGGATGCTGCCCGGCGGCTGGGGAATGAGTCGCGTGATCGATTCGGAGGTGACGGATTTACCCGACCCCGATTCGCCGACGATACAGACCGTCTCGCCTCGCTCGACGTCGAAGCTGATGCCGTCGACGGCCTTGACGACGCCGGCGTCGGTGTCGAACTGTACCTTCAGGTCGTTGACTGAGAGTAGTGGGTCGCTCATTCGCCAGTTTCACCCCGTGGGTCGACTGCGTCGGTTATCGCGTCCCCTGCGGAGTTGACACAGAGGACGAAGAAGAACAGGAAGAAGCCCGGAATCGTGGTGATCCACGGCGCGGTGGCGAGCGCACCCCGACCGCCCGCGATGGTGGTCCCCCACGAGAAGATGCCGGGTTCACTGAACCCGAGGAACGCGAGCGCCGCTTCGCCGAGGACGAACGTCGGCAGGATGAGCGTCGCGATAGTGATGATGGTCGCCGACACGTTCGGGATGATGTGGCGACCGATGATCCAGGACCGACTCGCGCCGGCAGCCTCGGCGGCCTGGACGTACGCCTCCTCGGTCCGCTGGAGCGCCTCGGCTCTCACCAGGCGGGCGGTGCCCTCCCAGCTGAACAGCCCGAAGATGAGGATGATGTAGTAGAGCTGCGCTCCGAACAGGAAGATGAGGTACAGCAGGAAGATGAAGACGGGGAACACTGCCTGCACGTCGACGTACCGGAAGAGTATCTCGTCGACGATGCCGCCGACGAACGCGCCCGTTGCGCCGACGATGGCGCCGATGCCCGTCGCCACGAGCGTCGAGATGAGCGCAATCTGGAGGCTCACACGGGCACCGTAGACGAGGAGTTTGAGGATGCCCTGCCCCTGGTTGTTCGTTCCGAGCGGATACTCCCACGTCCCGGTGACTGGGGTCCCTTCGGGCCGCGCCGTGATCCCCACCGGAGGGAGGTAGGAGTCACTCAACGCCAGCGTGGGCGGGTCCAGAATGATCGGGCCGATGAGTCCCATCAGGCCGATAAGCAGGACCACCCAACTGGAGAACACGGCGAGTCGGTTCTTTCGGAACTGCCGCCAGTAGTATTTCGTGAGCCGTGGGTTCTGATACAGCGGCACGATGGCGTTGAACAGCAGGAACGCCAGCGTGAACATGAACATCCAGTCGACGCTGGTGACGTCCCAGCCGGTCAGTACCGGCGAGCCCATGTGTATGAACATCGAGGTGTTCTCCGGGACGACCAGGTAGTCGTAGAAGTACGCGACCAGCAGGAGTCCCATCGTCAGCGCCTGCCCGATGCTGTCTACAGTCAGTTCGAAGTTCGTGGTCTCTTCCTCTTCGTCGAGGTCGAGGTCGCGGAACGTCAGATCCGCGTACTCGTTTTCACCGGACATTATCGATCACTGTAGTCGACACGTGGGTCGAGCACCGTGTAGAGGAGGTCCTCGATGAGGTTCCCGAGGATGACCAGGAACGTGGTGATGAGCACCGGTCCGAGCACCAGCGCCGTGTCGTTCTGGGTGATTCCCTTGAAGACGAGTTGTCCCAGACCGGGTATCTGGAACACCTGCTCGATGATGATGGAGCCCGCGAACAGGGTTCCGAGCACGGTGCCGACGAGGATGTTCGTCAGCGGGACGAGCGCGACGCGCAGGATGTGGCGGAACAGCACGTACGCATCACTCCCCCCCTTGGCTCGGGCCGTTTTCACGAAGTCGGAGTTCACGTACTCCAGGACCTGGGCGCGCGAGTAGCGCATCTGCGCGGCCAGTGATGCCGTCGAGAGCACCACGATGGGGAGGATGAGCTGTTTGATGTTCGCCAACGAGAGCCAGCCCTGCTCGACTGGCACCTTGCTGTCGTAGAACGTGGGAAGCTTGAACGGTTCCAACGCCACCCCGAGTATCGCGGCGTCCTGGAACCAGACGCCCGTGATGAGGATGAGCATGATGGCGAACCAGAAGTTCGGGATGCTGATGCCGAAGAAGGCGATGACCATCCCTGCGTAGTCCGACGGCTGGTTCCGGTGCATCCCACCCCAGAGCCCCAGCCCGTATCCGACGATGGTGGTGAATATCGTCGACGGGACTGCGTACTGTAACGAGAACGGGTAGGCGCTGCCGATGGCGGACAACACCGTTTCCGATCTGGTTATTGACCACCCCCAGTTCAGGGTCACGATTCCGACCAACCAGTCGAGATATCGCTCGTGGAATGGCGCGGCGGTCCCCACTCGTTGCTTGTAGTCCTCCCTCGCTTCCGCTGCGTCGCCGCCCTGCTGTGCGGCCTGCTGGGCCGCCTGCAGCTCACCGGCACTCGGCGACAGCGCAAGGAGGCCGAACGTGATGGTGAGCGCCAGCCACGTGGCAAAGAGTGTCCACGCGAGCCTGCGGGCGATGTACCATTTCATTCCCATGTGTATTGAAAGGCGAATATAAACCGAAAGCTGTTGAAAGCGGCGGTCCGACTACTCTTTGTTCTTGGCGTAGAGGCGCTCGGGCGCGGCCTCGATGACGTCCTGCCAGTAGCTGGTGGACTTGTAGCCGTCGTCAGTTTCCTTCCCGGGGATGCCGATGATCTCGTCGCTCAGACCCGTCACGTTGTAGCCCGAGGAGGTGAAGATGAAGGGCATGTCCTTACTGATGAACGAGAAGATCTCGGTCATCTTCTCCTGGACGGTTTCCTGGTCCTTCGCGGTCGACGCCTCGCCGATGAACGCCGACATGTCGTACTCGTCCTGGTGGTAGCCCCAGAGGTTGAACGTCCCCTGCACGTCGAGGGTGGACTTGACGGCGCTCCACGGGGCGTACGGCGACGTGGAGAAGCCGAGACCCAGCATGATGTCCCACTGTTCGTTGGAGACGGCCTGGTCCCAGGGACCACCGTTGAAGTAGCCGATGTTGAAGTCCGGTTCGTCGACGCTATCGACGTTGTCGGCGCTGTTTGCCGCGTAATCAGCGAGCAGCGTCGACCACTGCTTCGCCTCGATAGTTGATTCGATGCCGAGTTTGGAGAGGCGCTGTTTGAGGAAGTTCGCGCTGATTTCGACCGACGGGTTCCCGGTGGTCCGAACCATGCTGAGTTCGACCTGGCCATCGGGACCCATGAACTTCTCACCCTCGTAGCCGTACTCGCTGCCGGTGCCCTCTTCGAGCTGCGTCCGCGCCTTCTCGAGGTCGCCCGGGAGGCTCGTCAGCTGGTCCTCCGAGGGGTAGTAGGGACCCCAGCTCGGGTGGAACGTCCGCAGCGGAACGGCCAGCCCGTTGTAGGCCTCCTCGATGATCGTGTCGGGGTCGAACGCGTTCCCGATTGCGTAGCGGACCTTGCGGCTGTCGCGGATCGGCGCCCAGCCGTTTGCACGGTGGTTGAGGTTGAGCCAGAAGACGCCGTTGTCGAACGGGCTCTCGTATAGCTGGGTCGAGTCGTCGCCGCGGAAGTTGCTGACCTTCGTGTCCGGGACACCTGCCAGGTCGACCTCGCCCGTCTTCAGCGCGGAGAGCGCCGTCGAGGACTCGTCGAACTGCTGGTAGGTTAGCGTATCCCAGTAGGGTGACTTCGAGTAGTCGACGCCGTTGGCCTCGCCGACCTTGTCACGGCGGTAGTAGTCGTCGTTCCGCGTGAACGCCATGCGGGAGTTGCGCTCCCACTCGTCGAACTCGTAGGGACCGAGGTTCCCTCGGGAGTAGACTGCATCGGTGATGTAGGAGTCCTTGTCCATGGCGTCTGCGTCCTCGGACCGGCGATACGGCTTGACGAACTCCTTCGGGAGGAACCACGTGCCCAGCAGTGGGTCCTCGTGGAGCCAGTTGGCCTTCGAGACCGGGAGGTTCGCGCGGAACGTCAGCTCCCCGGTCTGTTCGAACTGGATCATCTCGGAGTCCGGACCGATCATGAAGAAGTCGGTGTCGGTGTAGGAGTACCAGTCGTCGTCGCCCGTCAGGAGCATCAGCTCGTTCAGGCTGAAGATGACGTCCTCGGCGGTGAGCTCACCGTACTCGCCCCCGAACTCGAGGCCCTCGTGAAGCTCGTAGTCGACGACCGTACTGTCCTCGGATAGCTCCCAGGACTTGAGCCAGCCTGGGTCGAACGACTCCGTCCCGGCGCCGCCGCCGGGGTAGTCCAGCATCTTGTTGACACGCGCACCGGTCGTCGTGTCGTCGACCCGATACGGGTTGAGGCTGCTGGGCGTGGACGTGCTCGCGTAGACCATGTCCCCGCCGACCACCTTCTCCGGGGGGTCGGTCCGGGTGGGCGTATCGGTGCCACCGCCGCCACCGCCGGCGTCTGTCGGCGAATCGGTTGCGTCGGTGTTGGTGGAACAGCCAGCCAGGCCAGCCGCGCCTAGCGCGCCAGCGGTCTGAAGTACTTTACGCCGTCTAAGTGGAGTTTCATCGTCGCCTTTCGGCATGATACCACAGTGTGAACTGGGACGTATAAACCTGTGCAACGGTGAAGTTTGCGTTTCATCTACCGTCAGCGCTGCTCTCAGGAGCGGCCGGTCGGCCGGTGAACGGGGGCAACTCAGACGTACGCGTACAGGAAATCATCGTACGGGTCGCCGGCTTCATCCTTGATGCAGACGCCGACGAACGCGGTATTGCCGACGACGACCGGTGCGCCGAACCCACCACCCTGCCCTGGCACCGGCTGCTCCCACGCGGTGTCGCCGGACGCGACATCGACCGCAGTCATTCGCGACCCGCCCACGTAGGCACGGCCCCCCGCGATACTCACCCCATTGATGAGTGTGTAGCCGATGTCGGTCTCCCACGCGCGGTCGCCGGTGGCGAGGTCGATGCCGACCAGCGAGTTCTTGACAAGCCCGATGAGTCGGTTCTCAGTGAGGGCGGGCGCGGACGCTCCGGCGTCGCCGAGGCGGGTCGTCCAACCCATCTCGCCAGTCTCGGCGTCGAACGTGAGCAATCGGCCGTCGTCGGCCTGGACGTAGACGGTGCCGTCCTGCACTGCCGGTGCAGCCCTCACGCCGGCGTCGACGGGCGTGGTCCACACCTCGCTCCCGTCCGCGGCGTCGCGAGCGACGACGATGCCCGAATCTCCCTGTGCTGCGGACGCGGTTGCGAAGACGACGCCGTCGGCGACGGCTGGCGTGCCGCGGAGTTTGGCGGCGTCGAGGGAGCGCATCCAGCGGTCGGCGCCGTCCCCGGTCGCGAGTGCTCGGAGCTGCGCGCCCGATTCGGTACTCTCGCCCAGATAGACCGTATCACCCACAGCCGACGGCGACGTCGTGATGGCGAGTGCTCGCTCCCAGCGCAGCCCACCGTCAAATTCGAACGAGGCGAGCCCACCGACCTCGCCCCCGCTTACGATGTTGGATTGGGCGCCGAACAGGACGCTCTCCCCGGCGACGGACGGCGAGAAGTTGTGTGTCAGCGAGCCCATCTTGGCGTTCCAGCGCGGCTCGCCCGTGAGTGCGTCCATCGCGTAGGCGCTCTTGCCGCTTCCGATGAAGACGCTGTTCGCCGCGAGCACGGGTTCGGGCATCGTGTAGATGCCATCCACGTTGGTTATCCAGGCAGATTCGACCGGGTCGGACGGGCCATCGCCGTCGCCGCGGCGCCCCGTGTTCCCGGGCGAGCCGCCGAACGTGGGCCAGACCGGGTCATCACCCAGGTCGATAGATTCCTGCGTCGTTGTCGCCGTCGGGGACCTCTCCGTGGGGTCGGTCACCGTCGTCGCCCCAGTTCCGTTCGCCGTCGCGTCGGTCCCGCTGGTCGTTGTCGAACAGCCGGCCGTCGCCGTCAGCCCGCAGGCAGCCAGAAACGCGCGACGACTCCGTTCCTTCATGGCTGGTGATGGGCGGGTGGTAGAGTTAAGAGTTGTCCACCGCCGGGGTCACTCGATTCGGGGACTGATGCGGCCCTCGACGAGACTGATGCGGCCCTCGACGAGACTGATGCGACCCTCGACGACGTGCATCCCGAGGAGGATGACGGTAGCGCCTCGGTCAGAAACAGCGTGAACACGGCGGCGCCACGCAGCCAGAGTACGTGTTTCGCGACGCGACGGTCCTGCCCACCATTCATCCGAAGGCGGTCGGTCCCCGTCGATGAATAGGTGCAGTCGGGATTCGACCCGCGGGTTCGAGGATAGCTTCTCGGACCACTGTGCCGGGGACCAGGAGTCGTCGTTCCGCAACGGCAGAAACCTTCAGGGGCCGCGGCGTCAATAGCCGGATGCATGACGTTCGAACTCACCTGGCACGGCCACTCGACGTGGGCCGTCACCGTCGACGGCACGGAACTGCTCATCGACCCATTCTTCGACAACCCGTTCACCGAGACGGACCCGGCCGACCTGGCGCCGGATCACGTCCTCGTCACGCACGGGCACGCGGACCACATCGCCCACGCCGGCGAGTTCACGGACGCGCATTTCCTCGGGACGCCCGAACTGATGGGCTATCTGGAGGACAACTACGGCGTCGCTGATTCGACGGGGATGAACATCGGCGGAACCGTCGAACTCGGCGACGCGTTCGTGACGATGGTGCGGGCGGACCACACCAACGGGTTGGATACGGACTACGCCGCCTCGGGCGGGATGCCGACAGGCTACGTCGTCAGTGACACGGACCCGACCCACGAGAGCCCGGACGCCACCGCGTTCTACCACGCCGGCGACACGGCGCTGATGTCCGAGATGAAGGACGTCATCGGACCGTTCCTGGCCCCCGACGCCGCCGCCGTCCCGGCGGGCGACCACTTCACCATGGGGCCGGCACAGGCCGCCGTCGCCGTGGACTGGGTCGACGCCGACGTCGCGTTCCCGATGCACTACGACACGTTCCCGCCCATCGAGGTGGATGTCGACGAGTTCGGCCGCAAGGTCGAGGCCACCGGCAGCGACGCCGACGTCGTGGCTCTCGACGGCGACGAGTCCTACACGCTCGCGGAGTAGTCACGCGGCTGTCGGGCCACCACAGTCCTGCACGAGGCGAATCGGCCCGCCCCCGGCGGTGCCGTTGTAGCAAGCTTTACGCGCCGAGCAATCCAACCACCGAGTGCGATGAGCAAACAGGTCACCACTGTCTCCGAGGAGGGGTATGCATCCACGACCGACGTTCGGGAGTTCGCCATCGATATCGACCCGGGTGGCGACTCCGCCCCCGGGACGCTCGAAGCGCTGCTGGCCTCGTACGGCGCCTGCTACGTGCCGGCGCTGCGGGTCGGCGCCCAGCAACGCGACGTCGGCGACCTCGGCCGAATCGAGCTCGACATCACCGGCGAACTCAACGAGGACGACAAACTCGACGCCGTGACGTTCGACATCGCTGTCGGCGCCGACGTGAGCGAGGAGCAGGGGCAGGCGGCTATCGACCGAGCGTTCGACCTCTGTAAGGTCCACGACGCACTGAAAAGCGAGCTCCACGCCGAAACGACGTTCGACGGAAACGCGTTCTGAAGCCGTCGCCGACCCTCGGGTCGGCGGCCGTCACCCGCGCTCCCGTTCGCGATACGCCCGGTAAGTCATCGCCTCACCGTCGATGATGACGAGGTCGGTGCCCACCGGCGAGAGGTCTGGGCCGTGATGCCGGGCCCGCTCGTCTCGAACGACCGTTGGTGTGTCACTCTCCACCATAGGTGGAACTGACGAATCATCCGAAATAAGTTTTTGGGCAGCTCTCCGGGGCGGATGGACGCTGATGCGGAACGAATCCGGTCAGCCTCGACAGAACCGGCGATTCAGGCGATATCGCGGGAGGTGTCGATACGGACCTCGTCGGCGAGCTGGAGCTTGATTGGCTCGTTCAGCGCCTTCCCGCCCCGGAACTTCGGAATAATCAGTCGGGTCTCGACTTCGCTATTCGTCACCGTCGTCCGCAGGTCGAATACGACGTCTGCGACGTGTGAGGTCACGTCGCGGTTCGCCGGGGGGCTCTCGGTCTTCATCCCGTGGAGGACGGCGATGCTGTTCGTGTTGACCATCGTCGTCTGGAGCTTGTTGAGGAAGCGCCGGTAGCGGCTACTGTCGTACTCCTCCAGCATGTCGATGACGTCGATAATCAGCGTCGACTCCTCCGGGAGCGTCCCGATGAGCTGGTTCGCGCTGTCGAGTGGCGCGTCGCCGCCCACCGATCTGACCGTGGGGTCCCCGGTTCGGGTTCGGGCCGAGTCGATGGCGTTCTCGACGGCTTGATCCGTCTGAATCGTCGTGAGGTAGAGCGTCGCCCTCGCGGCCGTGAGTTCGTAGAGGAACAGTTCGGACTGGCTCGCGGGGTCGGCTTTCATCAGCACGATGGACCCCGCCGGTATCCCGCCCTCGATCTCGCGGTCGAGGACGCTGATGCCGGTGGAGAGCCGTCCAGCCATGGCGTCTGATAGTCGCCTCACCGCCAAAAGCGTTCCGTGCGGCATTCATCCGTCTTGCGGGATAAACGAGTCACGCGTTTCCCGGAGCCGTCCGGCAGCCGCGTCGTACCGCTCCTGTACCTGCCTGCTCTCCAGTGGGCGCCCGGACACCTCCGGCACGCAGCCCAGCACCGGGCAGTCAAGCAGCTGCGTGACCCCCTGGGGACGGACCAGCGTCCGGGTGAGCAGCACCCCCACGACGGGCGTCCCGACGGCCCGCGCCATCGACGCCGTTTTCGCAGCGTCACGGAGCGCCGGCGCGCACGCGGTGCTCACCAGGAGGATGCCATCGGCGACTTGCAGCGGCGCGGTGGCGTCAACGCTCGCCCCCGCAGGGGTGTCGACCAGGACGGGGGCCGAACCGTCCGCCACGTCCTCGACGCTGAGGCGCGTCAGTAATCTGTCCACCCCAGAGGCCTCGCCCACGGGAGCCGGAAGTACCTGGCAGTCGTGCTCGGGACAGGCCTGTGCGACGCGTGATTGGGGGGCCGGCCTCTCGTCATCCGGGGAACGGGCCGGTTGGACCGGTCGTGATGGTTCCGACGCCCGTTCACCGACTGCGGCAGCCAGCCCCGGCGTTCGGTTGACACCTGCCAGCGCGTGGAGGTCCGGCATGTCGTGGTCGGCGTCGACGACGAGCGGGCGGCCGGGGAGCGCCGCGGCGAGGCCGAGCGCTGTCGTGGTCTTGCCGACCCCGCCCTTCCCGCTGGCGATTGCGAGCATGGGGTGACTGGTCCCGTTCCCCTACAAGAACTCTCGCCCGCGCCACCGCTTTCAACTGGGACAGAATCAGTTCGACTGTGCCGCAGTCAGTCTTACAGACTGCGGATGAAGTTGCGGCAGTCAGTCTTACAGACTGCGCACGAAATTGCCGCAGTCATTCTTGCGCACTTCTGGTGAAATTGCCGCAGTCAGTCCTTGCAACACCCACCGGCCTCGCCGCCGAAGTCGACCGCCAGCGGCTCCGAAATCGCGCGATTGACGGATTCGAGGCGGTCCTGTAGCGCCTCCTGAGCCGCAAGGTACTCCTGCATCACGGGGAGGGCGTGGAGCTCACGCTGGGCCTCTCGTACCGCCTCGACGGCCTCCTGATCGGCAGAGCCGGTCTGACGTGCAAGAGTAAGCTCCTGGCGGAGCTGTTCGAACTCCGAAATCCGCGCCTGGGCCGTCGAGTCTGCCTCGACGGCGGCCTTTGCCGTCTCGAACTGCTCGTACTCGTCGGTTTCGGCGATGCGCTCGCCGAGTTCGGTCCCCAGCTGGTCGATAGTTGTTCCGACGCTCATGGCCGCGCTAATGGCGCCCGCTGTTTAGCTTTGCCGAACGAGCGGTCCTGACCACAGCGTCGCTCGCGCGCTGGGGTCACCTACCCGGTGAACCCTTTTGGTGAGAGGGCCCCTCCACTCGACCGATGCCGCCAGTCTCGCGGGAAAGCTTCGGGCCGCTCTTTCGCGACCTGAAGCCCGCCGAGCGGACGGCGTTCGTCGCTGACCTCTGGGCGGAACGTGGCTGGGAGACAACCGTCGAGGATGGCGTCGTCGTCGCCGAGCGTGACGGAACCCGAGAGCGCATCCGGGTCCTCGACCCCGGCCGGTTCGGCACGCCGACGCTCGACGACGTGGACGTGCTC
>CAYXXM010000044.1:0-11654 GCA_964469085.1 uncultured Haloferacaceae archaeon | reverse complement strand
TCCTCGCCGAGCACCAGTCGTTCTACCCCGGCTACTGGGGGCTGGTGGTCGGGATGGTGTACGTCTTCCTGCCGTTCATGGTGTTGACGCTCTACAGCAGCCTCCGAAACATCGATGGCGAACTGCTCGAGGCGTCGAAGAACCTCGGCGCCGGCCCGGCTCGGACGTTCCGCCGCGTCACGCTCCCGCTGTCGAGAAACGGCGTCGCCAGCGGGACGGCGCTCGTGTTCATTCTCGCGCTCGGCGCGTACGTGCTGCCGCGGCTCCTCGGCAGCACCAGCGAGCGCACGCTCCCCGTGCTCATCGAACAGCAGATCATGAGCGAGAGCAACTACCCCTTCGGCGCGGCGATGAGTATCGGACTCGTTGCCGTCGTGATGGTGTTCCTCTGGGCGTTACTCCGGCTTACGAACGTGTCCACGGGCGACCTCAGCGGCACCGACGAGGTCGTCGGGGATGACTCCGCAGCCGGTGCTGCCAGCTCCCAGACGCTGTTCGGCCGGGTGACTGCCGCGCTCGAGCACGCTGCGTCCGCAGCCGGCATCAGGCGTGTCGCCAGTGCTGTCGGTGGTGGTGTCAGCGGTGCTGTCTCGACCATCGACTCGAACACCAGGGAGGCGATGACGCGAGCGGTGTACCGGGCGTACGTCGCCGCCGTGATGCTGTTCGTCGCGGCACCGCTGGCAATCATCGTCGCGGTGTCGTTCACGCCGGCGGAGTTCCTGACGTTCCCACCCGGCGGTTTCTCGCTGCGGTGGTACGTCGAGTTCTTCACCGACAGCTCGTGGACGGGCGCGCTCGTCAACAGCCTCAGCATCGCCGGTCTGTCGGCGCTGCTGGCGACGACCATCGGCGGCGTCCTCGCGTTCGCACTCGACCGCTTCGACTACCGGTTCGAGCGCACGCTCGGCGCGTTCGGCGTGCTTCCCATCCTGATTCCGCCGGTCATCATCGCCGTCGCGTTCCTCGTGTTCTTCCTGCAGTTCGGGCTCGCGGGGAACAGCCTCGCCATCATCGTCGCTCACGGCATCTTCTACGCACCGTTCCCGTTCATCCTCATCACGCAAGGGCTCGGGGAGATCGACCGCACGTACGAGGAAGCGGCGATGAACCTCGGCGCGTCCTCGGTGCGGACCATCCGCACCATCACCTACCCGTTGCTGCGGACGAACGTGATCTCTGGAGCGCTGTTCGCGTTCATCCTCTCGCTGAACGAGTACATCATCGCGTGGCTGCTCTCGCTGTTCCTGGTGGACACCATCCCCATCCAGATATTCAATCAGCTACGCTACTCCTATCCCCCGACCATCGCCGCGGCGAGTACGGTGTTCATCGCACTCACCGTCGTCGTGATGACAGCTATCGACCGGCTCTCCGGGGGAATCTGGGAGTGACCGAGCGCGGTGCCGCGCTCGCTGACCCGGCGTCTACGACCGTTCGGAGATGGAGTGGGCGGTGTCCCTCGCGGCGGACACCGAGTCGAGGCGGTTTCGGTCCACCGTCCCGTACAGTGTTTCCCAGTCCTCGGCAAGCCCGTACTCGGCGAGCGCCGAGAGCACGAGTTCCCCCGTACCGACGTACGTCACGGAGCCGAACGCCCAGCCTGAGCTGCTGGCGACCGTGCCGTCGCTCTCCCGGGGGCGCTGAAAGTCGAAGACACCGCCGAGGGCGGCCCGCGTCGCGACGGTGAGGTCACGGGTTCTCTCGTACCGGTTGAGCGGGAACTCGCGGTCGTCGCCGATGAGGAGGCCCTCGTCCCCCCCTTCGAGGAGCCGTCGGACATCGCTGCGGCCGGCCTCGACGAGCAAGGAGATCACGTCGATCGACGACCCCTCGCCGTTGATGACGTCGACGTACCGCTGTATGTGGCCGCCCTGCTCGGCCTCGTCGCCGACCGCCTCGTACTCGAGGACGCCCGCGGTCGAGAGGTCGGCGTTGACACCGTGAGCGAGCAGGACGCCGTCGAGCGTGATGCTGGACGCGGCCAGCAGCCGATACTCCCCCGGCTCGGACTCGGCTGCCTCCTCCAACGAGACGGGGACCGGGCCCAGCGGGAGCCCGTCCAGTCGTTCGACGACCTCCAGCGCCTCCGCGACTGCGGGTTTGTTGAGATAGGCAGCAGACGAAACGAGGGCGCCCGCGTCCTCGCGGGGCTCGTAGCTGACACGGCCGGTGAGCGTGGCGATGCGTGCGCGAATCTGTTCGAGTCGCCCATCGACATTGCCCTGCTCGAGCTCCCTGTGGCCGCTTTCCGTGAGCCGCCGTCCCTTGCCGGGGACCTTCTCGGTGAGGCCGAGACCGTCGAGTTCCGAGAGCTTCAGCCGGATCGTCCGGTCCTTGATGTCGTAGCCACGAAGCTGCATCAGTTCGACGAGCTGGATGCTGCCGATTGGACCGTGGCGGTCCACGAGCCGGAGTAGGTCGTACGTCCGCCGGTGCAGTTCCGTGTCCATCGGTACCACTGGTACGCCGACAGCCTACACCAAGCTTTGGGTTCAGCCCGGCGCGCGGAGAGCGCGTCGCAATCGGCGGCTCCGGCGGGACTGATGGCGTCGCCAGTAACGTTTATGGTGGTGACAACCGGACTCACGCTGGCAGCCTGTTGCCACCACCATCCATGCCATCACAGACCGACGCCGACCGGTCCCGCGACGCATCGCCAGCCGACTCCACGACGCAGGGTGCACCATGAGCGGCGACCACCCCGCGGCCGCGTTCCGCGAGGCCACCCCCGGCGCGAACGTCGAACTCGCGTACGCCGGCCTGGACACGTTTCTGAAGGCCGACGCCAGGGATATCGGCACCGTCGCGGATGTCGACGCCGCTGTCTTCGGCGTCCCCTACGACGGCGCCGTCTCCAACCGGCCGGGTGCGCGGTACGGTCCCGGTGCGGTCCGACGCGCGAGCGCGTGGTGGGCGTATCTCTCCGACTACAAGGGCGCGCTCACGAACATGCGCACCGGCAACCAGGTCGAATTCGATGACCTCTCGGTGGCGGATGTCGGCGACGCTCCACTGTTCCCGATGGACCACGAGCGGACCGCCGAGAGTATCAGTGCCCATGCCGCCACTATCGCCGACCAGACGTTCCCGGTGATGCTCGGCGGCGACCACTACTGTACGTTCCCGGCGTTCCGCGGGTTCGTCGAGGGGAGCGACCACGACCGCGTCGGATTCGTCCAGTTCGACGCCCACACCGACACCGTCTCCGAGAGCCCGGTGTTCGGGACGGAGTTTCACGGCTCCAGCACCGCCCGCATCGCCGACCTCCCGAGCATCGACTACGCGGACGTGAGCCAGGTCGGCATCCGCGGCTACGAATCCACCGAGTTCTTCGAGTTCGCCGAGGACTCCGGCCTGAATCTCTACACGATGACCGACATCGAGGAGCGCGGTATCTCTCCCGTCGTCGAGGACGCCATCGAGGCAGCAGCGGCAGACACCGACGCCGTCTACGTCACGTTCGACATCGACTCCGTCGACCCCGGGTTCGCGCCGGGGACCGGGACGCCCGCGCCCGGTGGCCTCACGCCGCACCAGGCCCTCGACGCGATGTCCATCCTCGGCGATCACGATTCCGTCGGCGCCGTCGACATGATGGAGGTGGCACCGCGCTACGACCACACCGAAGGCACCGAACGCCTCGCAGCGTACCTGCTCGTGCGGCTGCTCGAACAGAAATTCGCGCGGTGAGCGGCTGTAGCGAGCAGGCCCCTGCGGCGAGAAGCCGCAGCGGCAACCGTCCATCACGCGCGGATCCACGAACCCGACCACGAGTACCACGGCGAACGCCGCCCAGACCGTATTCGACCGAACCTTACCGCTCAGGTTGAGAGATCATCTGTTACTACTTCGTCGCCGACCGCGATCTCCCCGCTCTCGACGATGGCGCAACGCAGGCCACCCCGGTGGACCAGCGCGTCCTCGACGCCCTGCTGGTCGAGTGTCCGCTCCAGATAGCTGCAGGGCTCACAGAGTTCGTCGCCCTCCAGCACGACGTCACCGACGCGGAACCGCTCGCCGACGAGGTGGTTGAGGCCGACGCCGCGGACGGTGACGTTCCGGCGGTGGACACCCGGCTCGAACTCCACGGCGTACTCGGCTTCGGCCTGTTCCAGTGCCTCGGCCTCGATGAGCGTCACGTCGCGGTGTTTCTCCTCGCCGTCGGTGGAGAACGTCCCCGCATCGTCGAAGTAGCGGTCGCCGCGCAGGCCGGCAGCCGTAACGGCCTCGACGGAATCTCTGGGTTCAGGGGGGTCACCGGCTTCCGGGGCGACGTGGACGAACTCGACGGTGCCAGTCATGTCTCTCTCTGGTCGCCGAGTCGGCATAAATACGGGGATAGGCGCGAGACTGGACCGCTCCCGCAGGCCTACTCCCCGCCCACGAACTCGTCCAGCGTCGCCGCCCGGCCGCGGCGCTCGCTGACGAGTGAGCCCTCCACGTCGAGGCCGAGTCGGTCGACGGCCTCCCGACCCACCCGCTCGGTCGCCTCCGCGACGGTGTAGACGCCGAGGCGCCACTGCTGGTACTGGGCGGTCCGCAGCGCCTTCACCAGCGGCGACTGACGGCCGAGTTCCCGCATCTCGTCGCCGACCATCACCCGGCTGGTGGATTCGGTCATCGACGGCTCGCTGGGGATGTCGACGATGACCTCTCGCGGGTCAAGGCCGCAGGCCGCCGCGATGTCTGCCGCAATCTCTCGCAGTTCGTCGTGGTCGGCTGAAAGCAGGTCGTCGGGGACGCCGCCGAGTTCGGCCCACACCGCCCGCTTGTAGAGGTCCCGCTCGGCAAAGCGTCGGGCGAACGCCTCGGTTTCGGGGTTGAGCCGGAGCGAGACGATGAGCCCGTGGTCGTCCATCCGGCGGAGTTGCTCGGCGGTCAGGTCCGGGTCGGCATCGAGCAGGCGTTCGGTCGCCCGCCGCAGCATCCCCTTGCTGATGCGGGCGACGTGGTGGGCGTAGACGGTGGGGTTCATCAGCGCCCGGGCGACCAGCAGCGACTCGGCGCTCTGGACGTTGCCGTCCGCGAGCACGAGTTCGCCGTCGACGAACTGGAGCGCCCGGACCAGCCGGCCGTGGTCGATAGTCCCGTAGGGGACGCCGGTGTGGTGGGCGTCTCGCACGAGGTAGTCCATCCGGTCGACGTCGAGTTCGCCCGAGACGAGTTGGCCGTACGTCCCCTCGCCGGCGACCAGCCCCGCCACCCGGGCCGGCGAGAGCCCGTTCTGCCGGAGCACGTCGCCCACCTGGCCGTCCTTCAGGAGTTCCACCACGTCGTCGTGGTACTTCCCGGTCTCGCGGTGAGTGAGCGCCTCGATGTTGTGCGAGAACGGGCCGTGGCCGACGTCGTGCAGCAGCGCCGCCGCCCGCACGCGCTCCGCGTCGAGGCCGCCGATGCCCATCTGGTCGAGCGCGCGGTCCGCGAGATGGTAGACGCCGAGAGAGTGCTCGAACCGGGTGTGGTTGGCCGAGGGGTAGACGAGCTGAACCGTCCCGAGCTGTTTGACGTGTCGGAGCCGCTGGACCGCGGGCGTATCGAGCAGCTCCGCGGCGACGCCCGCGACCTCGATGTGGTCGTGGACGGAGTCCTTGATGGTCGTCATTGGCGGTGGTTCGGCGGCATCCCCTAAAAAGCGTGGCAGAACCGCCGGGTCGGCTACGTTTCGCCCCCGGCCGCCCGCTCGCCGAGATGGCTCCGCAGCGTGTCGACGTCCTTGTTGCCCGCGCCGGTGTTCAGCAGCACGACCGTATCATCCGCGCCGAGTTCCCCGGTATCGGCAAGCTGGAACGCGCCCGCGGCTGCCGCGGCACAGGTCGCGCCCATCTCCAGACCCTCGGTCTGGGCCAACTCGATGGCGGCGTCGAGGATGGCCTCGTCGGCTGCGGCGACGGCACCGCCGCCGCTTTCCTCCAGCGCATTGAGCACCAGCGGACTTGCGCCAGGGTCCGGGACCGCGATGCCGTTGAGCACCGTGGTGATGTTCTCGTCACCCCACGCCTCGTGGATGGATTTCCCCGCCTCCCAGGCACGGACGACTGGCGCACAGCCGTCCGCCTGTGCGGCGTACATCGCCGGGAGTTCCTCAGTGAGGCCGAGGCTGCGGAACTCCTTCGCCCCCTTGTGCATGCCGACGAGGCCGACGCCGCCGCCGGTGGGGTAGACCACCGCGTCGGGCACCTCCCAGTCGAGCTGCTCGATGGTCTCGTACACCATCGACTTCTTCGTCTCGTGGCGGTACGGGGTGACGAACGTCTTCGTCGAGTACCAGTCCTCCTCGGCCATCCGCTCGGCGTAGGCCGCGCCGGCGTCGGTGATCTCACCCTCGACGACGTGGAGGTCGCCGCCGTGGACCTCGACCATCGCCTTCTGGGTGTAGCCCGCCCGCTCCGAGAGCCAGACGTGGGCATCCATCCCGGCACGGGCGGCGTAGGCGGCCGCGGCCTGCCCGGCGTTGCCCGCGGTGTTGAGCGCCACCGTCTCGGCGCCGTGCTGGGCCGCCGCGGTCAGCGCACCGGTCTGGCCGCGGTCCTTGAACGTCCCCGTCGGGTTGTGTCCCTCGTCTTTGAGGTACACCTCGCCGACACCCATTGCGTCAGCAAGGGCGGGACAATCGACGAGCGGCGTCGCCCCCTCGCCCAGCGTGACAGCCGCCTCGCGCGGGAACGGGAGCAGCGCGTCGTAGCGCCAGAGCGAGTCGAACGGCTCGGACTCGAGATCAGTTCGCGAAAGGTCAAGCCGGTCGTAGTCGTAGGCGGGGTCGAGAATGCCGCCGCAGTCGGGACAGTTGTGGGTCGCCGTCTCGGCGTCGAACCGCTCGCCGCAGTCGACGCAGTCGAGGCCGGCGAACGCCTGGGTTGTCTGCATGGACGTGGCTCCGTGGCGCGGGACTAATGGGTTGTGCTCTCCGGCAAGGCTGCCGGCGAGGGGCTGCTATACGTCGCCGGGGGAGCCGGTCCAGGAGTGGGCGCCGCCCGTCCCGTCGTCATCGGCTCGGCCGTCACGCGATGAACCGGCTTCCCGCGTCGCCCGCGCCGCGAACGACCACTCCCCCTCCAGTGCGTCGCTCCCGGCCGTCTCCACCTCCACCGGCATTGCGCCGTCGACGGTCGCGTCACAGACCAGGTCGAGCTCCACGAGCACCGTCTCCATTGCCGGTGGGTCGCCGCCAGCGTCGTCCGGAAGGCAGCGTGCCACCAGCTCGGCCGGGCGGGCGGACCCCGAGCCGTCCGGGCGAACCAGCCCCTCACGGACCAGTTCGATGAAGGTCGGGGTCACGCGGGCGTACGTGAACTCGTCGGCTGCGGACGAGCCGTCCTCGCGGCGCTGGGCAGCGACGAACAGCGGCGTCGACTCCCCGCCGGTGTCGAAGTCGACGAGTTCCCGGATTCGGAATGCGGCCGCGAGCCGGTCGCGCGCGCCACCGGCGGCGGGGTCGTCCAGCAGGTCGCCCGCGACGGACATCGAGAGGCGGCCGCCCGGCGCCAGCCAGTTCGCCGACCGTTCGAGAAACAGCGCCGAGAGGTCGTACTCCCCCGCAGCGTTCTCGTACGTGTCGTACGCCGCCGTGGCAGGACCGTCCGGGAGCGCCGACCGTGGCGTCGTCGGTGCGTCGCACACGACGTACCCGAATGTCGAGTGCTCCTTGACCGCGGCGGCCGCTGCTCGACGCTGGGCGCGGCGGCTCTCGCCGGCACGGTCGATATCCGCGCCCTTGGAATCGCCACGGTCGACCTCGGCACCGCCCTCCACGGCACCGTCGACCTCGGCGCCGTCGGCCTCGGCACCGTCCTCCACGGGACCGTCACGGAGTGCATCCGTCCGGTGGATGGAGAAGCGCTCCAGCGCGAACTCGGCGTCCGCGGCCACGGCATCGGCGTACACGTCGAGGGTCCGCAGGAGGAGTCGCGTCTCCGCCAGGTGGACCGCGTACGGATGGCTGTCGAGGCCGTGGAGTCGGTTACGCACGGTACCGAGGGTCTCAGTTGGCGACGCGTCGGTGCGGTCGAGCCGGTCGAGCAGGCGGTCGGCGGCACCGACGAGGACGCTCCCGTCACCACACGCCGGGTCGAGCACGTCCGCCTCGGGGTCGTCGATGAGCGCGTCCGCGGTGTACTCCGCTCGGTCCAGCAGCAGGCCGGCGGTCGCGGGCCGGGTCGCCCCCCGAACCGGTCGCGCGTCGGCGGCGAGGTGACTGTCGAACGCGTCGGTCAGCGCCGTGGCGTCGAGGCGGTCCACGTCGGCGGCGGAGAGTTCCTGCACCGCGTCGTCGAACGCGTCGGCGATGTCGGCCTCGAACACCCAGGAGAACGTTCCGTCGTCGGTCGCATCGGCGCTGACGCCCGCGAGTTCCTGCCGGACCGCCCGGACCAGGTCGCCGGCGTCCCGTTCGGCGTGGTCGGCGTGGTCCTCCCAGAACTCCCGGTATGCGTCGAAATCGCCAGCCAGCCCGCGGTCGCCGGCGACGCGGGCCAGCAGCAGCGTGTCGAGCGCGACGGCGGCGGATTCCGCACAGAACGTCTCCCTGCCCTCGTCGTCCGGCGAAACTCTCAGCCAGCGGGCGAAGCCGGCTTCCAGGCGACGGGCGGTCGCGTACTCCTCCCGCAGGTCGAACAGGTCCGTACGGATCCTGCTCACGGTCGCATCGTTCCCGGCAGCCTTCGCCTCGTCGATGCGGTCCTCGAGCGCGGTTTCCCGCTCGGCGAACGCCTGCATTCGCTGGATGAGCCGGTCGAACGCGTCCTCGACAGCCGGGGCCAGCACGTCCGCGAGCGTCTCCGTCAGCGTCGCGGCGAGCGCGTCAGGCGTGCCCGCGCTGGGTGTGGAGCCGGCACCGCTGAGCTCTTCGAGCGTGAGCTCCTCCGGCGAGTCACGTTCGGGTGGGTCACCGACGGCGCCCCGCTGCAGGCCGGTGAGTTTGGCCAGCGATAGCTGCTGGCCCGGCGTGAGCGCCTCAGCGAGCGACCGGCCGTCCGAGCGCTCGACGGCGTCACGGAGGTCGACGTCGGCGAGTGGCCGGGCGGCGGTGCCGTTGCTGATTTCGGCGTCCGCATGGTCGGCCGAGCAGCAGGCGAAACTGACGAGCCGGTTCCGGTTCGTGGCGACCAGGTACCGAACCGACGGCGCCTCGCTCGCGGCGCGGAACGCACGACGTCGGGCGGTTCGGATATCCTTGCCGACGCCCGTCGCCGTCAGGACGATGGCCGGGCGGCCCGACTCGTCGACGAAGCGCACCGTCGTCCAGTCGTCCTGCTGGCTGTAGGCGGTGTCGTCGTAGCCGAGGGCATCACCGAACAGGCGGCGCACGAGCGTCGGCACGTAGCTTGCGGCGTCCTCCTCGGGGCCGTCGGCGTCGAAAACCGCCCGGAGGCCGTCAATCGCACGACCGACGAAGCCGGCCTGTATTGGGGTGTCGTTCATGTCCACGTCCCGGGAATCACCCGTTATTTGCCGTCGACTGCCTTAGTTTCGCGGGTTAGTGTCGGTGTCCAGCGGGCTGGCGCCCCGGGCCGACCACTATCGCCGATTTGCATTCCACAGCGATGGTGCATTCCACGGCGATGGTGGATTCCACGGTGCGCTGATGGTGCCCGAGGTGTGCCAGTGGCGGCAGAGTTACGTGGACGTGACCGCATATGTTCCGTGTGAACGACCTCCACAGTCAGACAGCGCGTGTAACCGCCAGCGGTGCCCTCATCCGGGACAAATGGACGAGATGAGCGATCCCGGTCCTCCGGAGCCCACACCGGGGCGCGAGGCGGGGGGACTCGACGGCCCGTCCGAACCCGAGGCGCTGTCGGTCGACGCGGCGGCGGCCCTGATCGACGACATCGTCGACAACGTCGAGCAGGTCATCGTCGGCAAGCGCGGCGCTATCGAACACATCGTCGTTGCCGCCCTCGCCCGTGGCCACGTGCTGCTCGAAGACGTCCCCGGCACCGGTAAAACGATGCTGGCGCGGTCGGTCGCCACCTCCGTCGACGTCTCCTTCCGGCGCGTCCAGTTCACGCCGGACCTGCTGCCCGCCGACGTGACGGGGACCAACGTGTTCAACCGGCAGAACCAGGAGTTCGAGTTCCAGCCGGGGCCCATCTTCGCGAACGTCGTGCTCGGCGACGAGATCAACCGTGCGCCGCCGAAAACCCAGAGCGCGCTCCTGGAGGCCATGGAGGAGCGCCAGGTCACCGTCGACGGCGACACCCGTCGGCTCCCCGAACCGTTCGTCGTCATCGCCACACAGAACGACGTGGAGATCGGTCGCACGTACGAGCTGCCGATGGCCGAAATCGACCGATTCGCCAAGAAACTCCGGCTTGGCTACCCGGAGAGCGATGAGGAGGCCGAGATCATCGACCGCACCGCCGGCCACCACCCCATCGAGGAGCTGGAGCCGGTCACTGACGGCCGGGAGCTCCGACGGGCCCGCGAAACGGCCGCCGAGGTCGAGGTGCGCGAGCCGGTCCGCTCGTACATCAGCCGGCTGGCGGGCTACACCCGTGACCACGCCCAGCTCGGCGTGAGCCCGCGCGGGAGCATCGCCCTCGCTCGAACCTCGCAGGTGCGAGCGCTGCTCGACGGCCGTGAGTACGTCACCCCCGACGACGTGCAGGCCGAGGCGCCGTCGGTGCTGGGCCACCGCATACGGCCGAAAACCGGGAGTCAGACGGGCGAGGAGGTGTTAGAGGCGGCGCTTTCGGCCGTCACCGTGGAATGAGCCTGACCTCCCGCGGCCGGGCGGTCGCCGCCATCGGGGCGCTGGGTTTTCTGATGGCGCTCGCGTTCGGCGCCCGGTCGCTCAACGGCCTCGTCGTCCCCGCCGTCGTCCTGCTCGCCGCGGCGTACGTCCAGGTGAACCGCCTCCCCGACGTCGCCGTCGTCCGGGAGCCGCCCGTCGACGCCCATGCCGGCGAGGAACGCACCGCCGAACTGGCCTTCACCGACACGACCGGGGACGAACTCCGTCGGCCGTTCGTCGGAACCGTCACCGAACAGGTCGGCGAGGGACTTAGCATCGTCCCGGCGGACGACGAAGAGCTCTCTGCGTACACCGTCGTGGAGTACGCCGACGGCCCGAGCCAGGCCCGGTTCGAGACGGCCGTCGGCAACGAGACGCTCAGCTACAGAGTGCGCTACGAACAGCGGGGCGAACGCGAACTCGGGCAGGCACGGGTGACCGCGACCGACGTGTTCGGGCTGATGGAGACGACGATGCGACTTCGCGGTACCACGAGTGTGCTGGTCTATCCGCAGGTCCACTATCTGCGCTCCTGGGGGCGGGAATCGTTGCATCGCCTCCGCGAGTACGGGCGGAGCGAGCAGCGCGACCGGTTCGAGGAGCTACGGGAGTATATCCCGGGCGACCCGCTCCGGGATATCCACTGGCGGACCACGGCGAAGCGCGACACACTCGTCGTGAAGGAGTTCGCCGCGGAGGCCGAGGCCGAGGCGGTCACCGTCGCCGCGGGCGCGACCGTCGATGGCGCGGACTGGATGGCCGAGGCGACGGCCAGCGTCGCGCTCTCGCTGGTCGAGGAGGGGATTCCCGTCGACATCGAGCTGCCGAGAGGCCGGGTCAGCGTCGGCCCGGAACGGGGTGGCGAACTCACCCTGCTGCGGACGCTCGCGACGGCCCGCGGCGGGAAAGTGCCCGACCC
>CAYXXM010000043.1:0-11759 GCA_964469085.1 uncultured Haloferacaceae archaeon | reverse complement strand
ATCGACGGCGCCGCCGTGGAAACAGACCGTCCGGTCGATGGCGAGTTCGCCGAGTTTGGCGACGGACTCGGCGGCCCGGTCCATCTCGAGGGTGTGCTGTTCGGCGGGGCCGTGGAGTTCGCCGTCCGCGGCGGTGAGCGCGTCGCCGGCCAGCAATAGCCGTTCCTCGGGCAGGTGGAGGGAGCAGTGGCCGGGTGTGTGGCCGAACGTCTCGACCAGTTCCAGCGGGCCGGCCTCGGTGGTGAAGCCGACGCCGTCGATGGCCTCGATATCGACGCGGGCGGCGGGGTAGCGCTCGTCCTCGGACTTCAGCGGGAACTCCCGGCCGTCGACGTACGGCGCCTCGGCCCAGTGGGCGACCGTCGGTGCGTCGGTTTCGGCCTGCACCGACGCGAGCGCCCCCGCGTGGTCGCCGTCGTGGTGCGTGAGTACGATGAAGCGCACGTCCTCGAACCTGAACCCGTGCTCCGCCAGCGCGGTTCCGAGCACGTCGGCGTGCCCCGGGAGGGTGGTGTCGACGAGAATCAGCCCGTGGTCGGTGTCCACGGCGCTCGGCGTGAAGGTGCGCTCGGCGCCGCCGAGTTCGAGCGTGACCGGGAGCGTGTAGACGTGGTCGGTGATCTCCATACCCAGGGTTGGTCCCCGGGGATGGTAGAACTGACGCCCGGCGGTCGTTACTTCCCGAACTTCGTCACGCTGCCGAACTCCCCGTCGCCGTCGCGAATCGCCGTCGCCAGCCCCCGGTCGTTTACCTCGTCGGGCATCTCCTGTGGATACTTGCGCTGGAAGAAGCTCACGACGTTCTCCACGTCGCGTTCGAGGAACTCGTCGGCGTTCTCGTGGTCCGTCGCGACGGCCTGCGGCCAGTCGAAGACGGTGATGCCGCTGTCGGCGACGGCGACGTTGTGCTGGCTCATGTCGGCGTGGACGTAGCCGGCGCGGTAGGCGTCGCGCATCTCCCGGAGCACGAGGTCACAGACGCCCGGAACCTGCTCGGCGGGGAAGGAGGCCCGGGCGAGTTCGACGCCGTCGAACTTCTCCATCAGGATGGCGTGGCGGTTCTGGTCCACCGGGCGCGGGACCGCCACATCGGGGTAGAGATCCGCGAGCACCTCGTGTTCGCGCTCGGCGGCTTTCCGGGCGGTGTAGAACCACGACACGTGGTTGCGGTCGGCGGTGTACTCCCGCTCCTTGTCCACCTTCCGGAACGCGGTGTAGCCCTCGCGGTGGTACTTCAGCGCCATGGGCTGGTAGGACTGCACCTCGTAGACGTCACTCTCCTTGCCGACGCCGAGCGAGGCGCCGACGCCGTCGATGGTGCCGCGCTCGGAGAACGACCGCAAGGCGAGACAGTCGTACCCCTCGAAGGTGAGGCGGTAGCCCTCGTACTGCATCGTTTTGCGCTCGACCAGTTCGCGGTCGGCACAGCGATTCAGCCGGTACTCGGTCTCCTCCGTGGTCATGTCGGCGTAGTCGGGGAGTTTCTCCAGGTTCACCCACTCGGAGAAGCGCATCCCCTGTTCGAGGCCGGAGAGGAGGTAGAAGTCCGCGTCCTCCAGCTCGGCCATGACGCTGGCGACGTTGCCGACCATAGGTGGTGTGGGTTGTCCGTCGGAAAAAGGGTGCCGCGTTATTCGTCACCATCGTTCGGTTCGGCTTGACGACAGTCGGGACAGCCCCATCGATTCTGTTGGAACCTCTTTTCTTCGACGACTTTTCACTGCAAACCCGTCCAGTAGCTATTGCATATGCCGCATACACCGTTGGCGCAAAGAGGGGGAAATACAGAACCAGTCTGAGGCGTCATCCCCCAATGCCGGAGGGATGTCACCTCGCAGTCGTATCGGTGGATAGCTCCGCGCGGTCGATCGTGGCAGTCTTGGTTCTGAGCAAATACCCGATTCCGAACAGCGCGGCGCCCATTATTACACCCTGAACGTTGGCCACCCAGTTTGGAATCGGAAACCCATACACCGAAGCTGTACCAATGAGAAATAACCACGACGCTGCAAGGACAAGCAGGAACCCACCAATGGCTGGTACAAAGGTATCGGCTCGCAAACTGATAACGCCGAATATCGCGATTCCGACGCCTGACAGAACAAAGGTGGCTCCGTAGACCAGCCTGGACGCGGGGAGATAGTTAAGCAGCGACGGTACCTCTACCCCGACCAGTTCGGGGCTATGCCATACCAGAAGTACGAAGACGAATAGGAATGGGAACATGATGAACAGTATCCCGACCTGCGCCAGCCGGGGTGCCCGGTCGGCCAGTCGTGGATAGAACCCCAGCAGCGCGACGAACGAGAGTACTGTGCCAGTAAATACGATCACCGAAGCCGGTCCTTGCATAGACATAGATAAGAGCGCCCCCGCCACCGCGAGAATTGTCCCAAGGAGCGATAGTCCCCCAGCGACGAGGAATATCGTTGCATTCCACTCGTCGAGCCATTTCCACAACCTCTTGACACTTAATGTCATGTATGTTACTTCCGCTGGGGTAGTAATAACGCTAATCTGTATGGCATTATTCTAAATTGTTTGACTTGTTTCGACTACCAACCGAGAGGCAGTTTGTCCAGTTTTGCATCACTCTCGTTTGGAGCCGTCTCTTACGAACGGTTCATGTTGGCAACATGACGCATGCTCAATTCACATCTGTATTGACCGGTACCCGGCCAGAAAACATCATTTTCTAATAACTTCAACAGAGCTGTAACACCGTGAAAGCCCCGACGCGCTCGGGCCGCGCACGCAGGCGCGGCCGCTTCGCGCCACCGCAACGCGCGTGACGATTTGCTTGCGGCGTTTTGTCACCGTTTGCCGCGGCGTTCGCTCACATCGCCACGGCCACACCCCGAAACCGCTTTTCCTCCTCCCCACGCAGGCCCGGTAATGACCGACATCGCCGACCGGGAATGGCGGCTCATCCGCGAGGAGGGCCGTCCGGGGCCGCTGAATATGGCGCTGGACGAGGTGGCCGCCGAGACCGCTGCTGCTGGGGGGCCGCGCACGGTGCGTGTCTACCGCTGGGTGCCCAGTTGCCTCTCGATGGGCTACGGCCAGGCGCCGGACACCGTCGACTGGGCGTCCTGCGAGGCCGAGGGCATCGACGTCACCCGACGCCAGACTGGCGGCGGCGGCATCTACCACGACACCCACGGCGACATCTCCTACTCCATCACCGCACCCGCGGCGGAGCTTCCCGGTGAGCTGCTGGACTGTTACCACCTGCTCTGTCCCCCGATTCTCGACGGCTTCGACCGCCTTGGCATCGACGCGGATTTCGTGGCTGCCGAGCGGCCGGCGCTCTACGAGCCGGCCTGCTACCTCCGCGCGCTCCACCCGGCCCACGACGTGGTGGCCGATGGGGGGGCTGGCAGGAAGCTGGCCGGCAACGCGCAGTATCGCCAGAAGGAGGCGGTCATCCAGCACGGCTCCATCACCTACGACGTGCGCGCTGAGCGCCACCTCGGCGTGTTCGACGAGGCCGGTGTGACCCCTGGCGAGTTTTCCGAGCGGGTCGCCGGCATCACCGACCTGGCCGACGTCCGGCGGGAGGCAGCCGTCGAGGCCTTCGAGTCCGCGCTCGCGGAGTGGTGCGACGCGGAGGAGGGAGACTGGACTGCGGCGGAACTGGCCCGCGCCGAGGAGATTGCCGACGAGAAGTACCGCAGCGAGGGCTGGGTCCGGAACCGTGCGGGCAGCGACCGCTGAGCGGTCGTCCTGGCTCCACCCGCCGGACCCAGCACGCCGTTCGACGTCGAACCAGATGGTGTCCCACGCCCTACTCGGCTCGCGTGGTTCGGACCTCGGCTTGCTCGGTCCGAACCCCTTTTGCCGGTTGCTCGCACAGACACGCTATGCTCAGAATTGGCGCACACGTCTCCGTCGCGGGCGGGGTCGACAACGCTGTCGAGCGACAACTCGAGATCGGCGGCAACTGCGGCCAGGTGTTCACCCACTCCCCGCAGGTCTGGGACCACGGCGAAATCGAGGAGGCGGAAGCTGAACAGTTCCGCGAGGAGACTGAGGCGGAACTCGCGGGGCCGTGGGTCATCCACTCCTCGTACCTCGTCAACCTCTGTACGCCGAAGGAAGACCTCCGGGAGAAGAGCCGCGACTCGATGCAGCAGGAGGTCGACGCCGCCGACCGCCTCGGAATCGAGTTCGTGAACGTCCACCTCGGCGCCCACACCGGCGCGGGCGTCGATGGCGGTATCGAGAACGCCATCTCGGTCATCGACTCGCTGGAGATTCCCGAGGGCGTGATGGTGCTGGTCGAGAGCGACGCCGGCAGCGGCACCAAACTCGGCGGCCAGTTCGAGCATCTCGCACGGGTCGTCGAGGGGACCGAGGCCGAGGTGGGCGTCTGTCTCGACACCGCCCACATGTTCGCGGCTGGCTACGACCTCTCGACGCCCGCGGCCGTCGACGAGACAGTTCAGGAGTTCGACGACGTGGTCGGCCACGAGCATCTCTACTGCATCCACGTCAACGACTCCAAGCACGAGTGTGGGACCAACAAGGACGAACACGCTCACGTCGGCGACGGCTACATCGGCGACGACGGCATGGCCCGCATCGTCAACCACCCCGAGTGGCGGGACCAGCCGTTCGTGCTGGAGACGCCGACGGAGGACGGCCGGAGCTACGCCTGGAACGTCGAACACGTGAAGGAACTCCGGGAGGAGTGAGTGGTCGGGCAGTCCTCGGCTGCACCCCTCAGCCCCTGTGCCCGCGCTGAATCCGCGGGAGACTTACGGCTGCCGTTCGAACCACGAGTATGCGACTCCCCGTTCTCGCCGCCATCCTGCTTGCGCTGGCCACCGTCCCTGCCGCGGCTGTCGGCGCGCCCGTCTCACCAGCGACGAGTGCCCCCCCGGCGGCCGTCGACGCCACGGCTGAGTCCACTCTCTCCGGCACGGTCAGCTACCTCAACGGGACAGCCGTCGACGGCGCGACGGTGCTCGTCGGCAACCTGAGCCGATTCGAGAACGCCTCGACCGACGAACTCCGAGACCTCGCGGCGGCCCCACCCGACGACGTGGCAACGGCCACGACCAACGCGTCGGGCGGGTTCGCGCTCACCGCCGGGAATGCCGTCGACGCGGAGGCAGTCGTCGCGGTCTCAGCCGACGGCGTGAGCCGAGTCCGCCGCTACCAGCTGGGCACGATGAACCTGACCCTCCGCACGACGGAGCCGCTGTCGTTCGAAACTGAGCCGGTGACCAGCGAGCCCGGCGGCCGGGCGACGGTGACGTTCTCGCTCGCTCACACCGGCGACCAGCCAGTCGAGGGGCTGAAGCTGACGCTCGGGTCGCTCCCCGACGGCTGGAACGTCGCGTCGACCAGTTCGGCGTCGGCAACCTACTACGAGGCCAACCGCACGTTCACCTGGGGGACCGTCGCGCCCGGCGAGACGGTGTCGGCGGAACTGACGCTGTTCGTCGCCATCGAGGCCATCGACGACGAGCCGAAGGCGTTCGAGTTCCCGATGTTCGCAGGGAGTGACACCCACCCCGTCGAGGGTGATACTGTCGAGGTGACGGTGCGCTATCCGACCGAGCAGACGCGCACCGAGGGTCCTGGCTTCGGTATCGTGGCGATGCTGACGGCGCTCGCAGCGGTGCTCGTGGCACTCACGGCGCTGAACTCGCCTCGCCGGCGGGACTGACCGACCCACTTTTCTCCGCGCCGGGCCGACCCGCGGTCGTGCGCGAGTTCACCGCCGAGTACCTCAAACACACGCGCCGCGGCATGTGGGAGGAGACCGCCGCGCTGGCGCCGCTGGAACTCGCCTCCCGCGAGCGCGTGCTGGACGTTGGCGCCGGCACGGGCGAGCTAACCCGGGTCCTTGACGGCGAGACGGCCGGGACCGTCCTCGGCGCCGATGCGGATGTCGACCTGCTCGCGACGGCCCGGGCAGAAACGGGGCTCCCCATGGTCGGCGCCGACGCCACCGGGTTGCCGTTCCCCGAGGACACGTTCGACCTGGTGGTCTGTCAGGCGCTGCTCATCAACCTCCCCGACCCGGCGGCGGCCGTCGCGGAGTTCGCCCGGGTTTCCTCGGACCTCGTCGCGGCGGTGGAGCCGAACAACGCCGACGTCGCGGTGGATTCCACCGTCGACGCGGAGGAGCGCCTGGAGTCCAGGGTTCGGGCGGCGTATCTCGCTGGTGTCGAGACTGACGTGGCCCTCGGCGACCGGGTGGAGACACTGTTCGAAGACGCTGGCCTGTCGGTCGTCGCCGATCGGGTCTACCGCCACGAGAAGCTGGTCGAACCCCCATATAGCGACGCGTCGATGGCAGACGCCGCCCGGAAAGCCAGCGGTGCCGGGCTGGCCGACCACGAAACGGAGATCCGGAACGCGGTGGGTGAGGAGTACGACGAGATTCGAGCCGAATGGCGGGCGATGGGCCGGGAGGTGGTCGACGAGATGGCCGACCGCGAGTATCAGCGCCGAGAGGTGGTGCCGTTCGAGGTAACCGTCGGTCGGATGTGAGAGCCAGGCACACGGATTAAGACTGCCCCCGGCGTAGATGTAGCCATGCCGCCCCCGGACCCCAAACGGCTCCGCCGCGTCGTCGAGCGATTCCCGGCGCCGCCGGAGGACGAGGCGTTCGCCGAGGTCGACGCACTGCTCGACGGGGCGTACGGCAGGATGGCCGACTCGTGGTATCCCGAACTCCGGCGCCGTGTCGACGCCTACGCCGACGGCGAGTGCCTCCGCGAGACGGTGCTCACGCACGTCGAGGCGGTGCCCTCGTTTCGACTCACCGACGGCGCCGCGCCGCTTCCAGACCGCCAGGATGCCCTCGTACGGGCCGCGGACACGCGTGTGGCAGTCGAGGCCGTCTCGACGTGGTACCGTGACCTTCACGGCCTGCTGGCCGACTCAACCGCCGAACTCACGCTGTTCGAACGGCTGTTACACGACCTCGGGTATGCGGTGGCCCACGTGCTGTTTCTCGGCGCGTCCTCGCCCGCCACCGTGGTCCGCCGACTCCGGCTTGCCTACCAGCTGGTCGGCGTCCGAATCAACGACACGGACTCCGTCCCGGGCGGCGAGCGCACGACGTTCACCTGTCCCTATCGAACCCTGGCTGCGGACCGCTGCGGACCGCGGTGGCTCTGCCACGAGAAACTCGACCGCGTCGACGACGGCTACGTCACGTATCTCGCCGAGCGAGGCGTCGACTACCAGCGGCCGCGGGGCTGTCCGGGCTCCCGTCACTGTTACTCGACGGTCGGCCCCGCCAGTACCGAGCAGTGGTGGCCGAAGACACCGCCGTCGGCGGTGACGGGGGAGCCGTGACCCGACCAGACGGCTCGGTCCCGCCCGACCACGCCCGCCGGATACAGGCCGACTACGGCAGGTGGGCTCGGCTGTACGACTGGTTCGCTCGCCTGACGTTCCCGGTCGGTGGCGTCCGCGCTGCATGCCTCTCGGCCCTCGATGTCGCGCCCGGCGACACGGTGGTCGAGTTCGGCTGTGGCCCCGGTATCAACCTCTCGGCGCTCCGCGAGCGGGTCGGCTCCTCGGGCCACGTGGTTGGCGTCGACATCACGCCGCGGATGCTCGACCGGGCGCGAGCGCTGGTCTCGCGACGCGGCTGGGAGAACGTCTCGCTCGTTCGGGCCGACGCGGCGACGCCGCCGGTCGAGTCGGCTGACGCCGTGCTCGCGACGTTCGTCACTTCCCTGTTTCCGGACCCGGACCAGGTAGTCCGTCGGTGGGGCGGGCTCGCCGACCGCGTGGTGCTCGCGAACTTCGCGCCGCGGGGCACCCGGGCCGCGAACGCGGTCCTGTGGTCGTTCACCCGTCTGAACGCCTCGCTGTTCGACGCGTCTGACGACGACCTGCTCGCCCAACTGGCCGAGCGAACCGCTGCCTCGCAGCGCGCACTCGTAGAGGAGATGACCACCGTCGAAAAATCGAGGCACGTGTTCGGGACGGTCACGGTCGCCGCCGGCTACCGGGAGTAGCCGGCCCACCACTCGCTCACACCGCTTCCATCGACGCCAGCAGCCGGCATTTTCGGCAGATCTCACCCGAGGTTGTCGAGCCACACTCCGCACACTCGTTCAACCCCTCCCCATCACCCGAACCTGAATCGTACGCAGCAGCCGCCAGCGACGCCAGTTCCTCGTAGCCGGACATAATCGAGTGCCGGGTGCCGGGGTGATTCTCCTCCAGTTCGAGTAGCAGGTCCTGAATCTCGCCACGGTACGCCTCGCTGGCGTGGGGACACTCCGTGATGTGGGCCGGCAGGTCCGCCAGATGGGCGTAGAGCGCGACTTCCTTCTCGGGGATATCCCGCAGCGGTTTCGCCCGCGGGACGAACGAGTCGCTCTCCTCCCGCTCGTCGAAGCCGCCGATAGAGGCGTCGAAATGCTTGGCCACCTGGCGGACGTCGCCCTCCAGAACGTTCATCAGCGCCGTCTGGGCCTCGTCGTCGAGATTGTGGCCCGTCAGCAGCTTGTCCGCGCCCAGTTTCTCGGCGTAGCTCTCCAGCAGGTCACGGCGAAACACCCCGCAGTAGGCACACGGCGCCATGTTCTCCGGGTCGTCCTCCACGACGTCGTCCATGCGGACGCCGAACTCCTCCTCGTAGCCGACGATTTCGTGGGCCATCCCCAGCCGGTCGGTCAGCTCCTCGGAGGCGGCCAGCGACTCGTCGCGGTAGCCCTCGATACCCTCGTGGATGGAGAGGGCGACGAGGTTCACCCGGGGGTCCCGGCCGAACGTCTCGTGGAGGAGTTCCGTGAGGACGACGCTGTCCTTGCCGCCCGAGAGCCCGATGACCCACGTTTCGGGCGCCTCGGGCGTCGCGTCGCCGGAGAGCAGGCTGTCCTCGCGCACCCGGCGGCGCACCCGTTTCTCCACCGAGCGGGTGAAGTGCTCCTCGCAGAGATGTGCGCCGGAGTAGGCGGCGTGCATGACGGCCTCGTCGCCACACCGGTCACAGTCCATCGACGGCGGGTAGGTGACGCCCGGGGATACCGGTTTCGTCTCTCACCCCGGCGCAACGCAAAATTGGGCAAAAAAACCGAGCACGGACCGTTCGCGCGGTCAGTTCAGCGGGGCGTCACGCAAGCAGCTTAGTGGGGGGGGGGGCGTCACGCAACCGGTTCAGTGGGGCGTTACGTCAGGCCGCGGGTGTCGCGGGTGAGGCCGCGTCGGCCTCGGCGGCTTGGAGCAGCTCCTGGTAGCGGTTCCGGATGGTGACCTCGCTCATGTCGGTCGCCTCGCTGACCTCGGTCTGGGTGAGCGCGTCGTTGCAGAGCACGCCCGCGGCGTAGATCGCGGCGGCCGCGAGGCCGACCGGCGATTTGCCGGAGTGGACGTTCTGGCGCTTGGCGGTCTCGAGCAGGTCGCGGGCACGACGCTCGGTCTCGTCGGTGAGTTCGAGGTCGCTGGCGAACCGCGGGAGATACTCCAGCGGGTCCGCGGGCTGGACCTCCAGCGAGAGCTCCCGCACGATGTAGCGGTACGCCCGCTTGAACGTGGGCTGGTCGACGCGGGAGACGGCGCTCATCTCGTCGAGGCTGCGGGGGACGTTCCCCATCCGGGCCGCAGCGTGGAGACTGGCCGTCGAAATCCCCTCGATGGAGCGCCCGGGCAGCAGGTCCTCGCTGAGTGCGCGGCGGTAGATGACCGAGGCCGTCTCGCGCACGTTCTCGGGCAGGCCGAGCGCGGAGGCCATCCGGTCGATCTCGCCGAGCGCCTGCTTCAGGTTCCGCTCCTTGTGGTCGCGGGTGCGGAACCGCTCGTTCCAGGTGCGCAGGCGCTGCATCTTCTGGCGCTGGCTGGCCGACAGCTGGTTGCCGTAGGCGTCCTTGTCCTGCCAGCCGATGTTGGTCGACAGCCCGTCGTCGTGCATCATCTTCGTCGTCGGCGCGCCGACGCGGGACTTCTCGTCTTTCTCGGCGCTGTCGAACGCGCGCCACTCGGGGCCACGGTCGATGGCGTCCTCGTCGACGACGAGGCCGCAGTCCTCACAGACCGTCTCCGCCTGCGATTCGTCGTTGTGGAGGGCACCACCACACTCCGGGCAGAGCTCCTCGCTCTCGGTTTCGGCTCGCTCGTCTACGGGGTCACGGTGGGTTGTATTGGTGCTCATTAGGGTGGAAACGGGAGCGCCCGCCGTCGCTCGGCGGGCTTCCTTCACGCAAGGGTAGCAGAGACATACGGATAAACCTTTCGCCAGTGCGAACACCATACACCACCGCCCTTGCGTGCGGTTTTGTGCGGACGCCAGCGGCCAGCTGGTTCCAGCCGCATTTACGTTTGGTTACCGTTCACACACCCACTACGCAGTCGCTCCGAACCCGGCACACCCAGTTGCCCCGACCTGGCTTTCCCAATTGCTCAGAACCCGGCACACCCAGTTCCCTCGACCTGGCTTGCTCAGTCGCCCCGAACCCGGCAGCCACCGGTGTACTCGACGCCCGCGACGGAGTCGATGCCGTCGTCGGCACAGACCGGGCAGTCGGGGTTCTGCTGGTAGGGGACGGTGTCGACACTCATCTCCCGGGCGTCGTAGAACAGCAGCCGGCCTTCGAGCGGGTCGCCCAGCCCGAGCAGGAGTTTCACGGCCTCCGTGGCCTGCAGGCAGCCGACGGTGCCGGGGAGCACGCCCAGCACGCCCGTCGTCGCACAGTCGGGCACGGTGCCCGGCTCCGGCGCCTCGGGGAACAGACACCGGTAGCAGGGGCCGTCGGGGGTGAGCGTGGTGACCTGCCCCTCGAACTTGTAGATGGCGCCGTGGGCCAGCGGGACGCCCTCGATGCGGGCGGCGTCGTTCAGCATGTACCGCGTCGGGAAGTTGTCCGAGCAGTCGACGACCACGTCGTAGCCTGCGACGAGTTCCTGGGCTTCGCTCGGTTCGATGCGCCGCTGGATGGGCTCGACGTCGATGTCGGGGTTGAGTGCGGCGACGAACTCCGCGGCGCTCTCGACCTTCGGCCGCCCCACGTCGGCGTCGCCGTGGATGACCTGCCGCTGGAGGTTCGAGCGCTCGACCACGTCGTCGTCGACGATGGCGAGCTCGCCCACGCCCGCGGCCGCCAGATACTGGATGACTGGGGCGCCCAGCCCCCCTGCGCCGACGACGAGGGCGCTCCCCTCGAGGAGCTTCTTCTGGCCTTCGGGGCCCACCTCGTCCAGGATGATGTGCCGGGAGTAGCGGTCCAGCTCTGTCGCGCCCAGCGAGAGATCGGTCATACCGCGGTTCGGGGCCGGTCGGCCATAAGCTCACGGCCAGCGGCCGTCAGCGCTGCACAGCCACGTTGTAGCAGTCATGTCGGTCAATGCCCCGCCCCGGGCACCCCTGTCTGTCGGGACAGCGAACTGACTGCCACATCCAGAGAGGCCTTGTCCCCGCCGCCCATTGTCCGAGTATGGTCACGACCCGCCGCTACCACCTGGCGAAGCGACCCGAGGGCGTCCCGGACGAGGACGTGTTCGACCTGCGCGAGACGGAGACACCCGAACCCGGCCCGGGCGAGGCGCTGCTGGAACTCCGCTATCTCTCCGTGGACCCGTACATGCGCGGCCGGATGCGCGCCGGCGAATCGTATTCGGAACCCTGGGACGTCGGCCAGCCACTTCGGGGCGGCGCCGTCGCCGAGGTTGCCGAGGAGAACGGCACGGAGTTCGCGTCGGGCGACCTCGTCGTCGGCAACACGACGTGGGCCGACTACCACGTCGCCGACGCGGGTGGCCTCCAGCGCGTCGACGTTGGCGACCTG
>CAYXXM010000042.1:0-11865 GCA_964469085.1 uncultured Haloferacaceae archaeon | reverse complement strand
CCTTCGCGAAGGCGTGGTACAAGCTCATCCACCGCGACATGGGCCCGCCCGAGCGGTTCCTGGGCCCGGAGGTGCCCGAGGAGGCCATGATCTGGCAGGACCCGGTGCCGGATGCCGACTACGACGTCGTCGGCGACGAGGCGGTCGCGGAACTCGAAGCGGCGATTCTCGACGCGGAGCTCTCCCGGTCCCAGCTGGTCAAGACCGCCTGGGCGTCGGCCTCGACGTACCGCGAAAGCGACAAGCGCGGTGGCGCCAACGGCGCCCGCATCCGGCTGGAACCGCAGCGTAGCTGGGCGGTGAACGAGCCGGCGGAACTGGCAACCGTCCTGGAAACCTACGAGGAGATACAGGCCGCGTTCAACGACTCGCGCGACGACGAAACGCGGGTTTCGCTCGCGGACCTGGTCGTCCTGGGCGGCGCCGTGGCCATCGAGCAGGCGGCGGCCGACGCCGGGTACGACGTGGAGGTGCCGTTCGAGCCGGGGCGCACGGACGCCGCTCCGGAGCAGACCGACGCCGAGTCCTTCGAGGCACTCGAACCGAAGGTCGACGGCTTCCGGAACTACCTCGGCGATGGCGAGTTCGACGACCTGTACGACTCGCCGGAGGAGCGGCTGGTTGACAACGCCGAACTGCTGAACCTCACCCCCTCCGAGATGACGGTGCTGGTCGGCGGGATGCGCGCGCTCGGCGCCACCTACGGGGGGTCGGACTACGGCGTCTTCACCGATGACCCCGGGACGCTGACAAACGACTTCTTCGCCAACCTGCTCGACAACGACATCGAGTGGGAGGACGTCTCGGACGGCCAGGAGGTGTACGCGGGCGTCGACCGGGATACGGGCGACGCCACGTGGGAGGGTACCCGCTTCGACCTCGTCTTCGGATCGAACGCCCGCCTCCGGGCCATCGCGGACGTCTACGCCGCAGACGACGCCGAGGCGACGTTCGTCCACGACTTCGTGGACGCGTGGGCCAAAGTGATGAGGCTCGACCGATTCGACCTGACGTAACACGACCGACTCGGCCCGGGTTACTCGACCGATTCGGGCCGAGATTACTCAACGATTCGGCCGGGGTTACTCGACCTATTCGACCCGGAGCCGTCCTCGGTCGAGATTCCCGGAGCCGATCTGTCCAGAACCGGTACTCCAGAGAGATCGGCACGCGAGACAGCTCTCGACGTGGCGACGCCGGCTTCGGGACGCTCGCGTAATCTGTCGGTGTTACGACGAAGATATACCGATCGAGGATATATCCGCAGACCTCGACGCCTCCTGCCAGATTCACCGATGAGTGCAGGCGGCAGAAACTTATAACTATCCTGACTGCGATTTATTGCATGGATGACCGATAGAATCGAGTCGGGGGCGACCGGCACACAGCCAGAGCCCTACGAGTGCATTACGGACGCCGTCTTTGCGCTCGACCCCGACTGGCGGTTCACGTTCGTCAACGAGCGTGCCGAGCGCGCATTTGACCTCGAAGACGTCGAGGTAATTGACCGAAGCATCTGGGAGGTGCTCCCCGAGTGGGCCACCTCGGAGTTCAGAGCCCGGTGTCAAGCGGCGTTTGAGGACGGAACGCCGACGCAGTTCGAGCAGCCCGCACCGGCGAGTAACGGGCTCCTTTCGGTGCGGATATACCCGGCAGAGGACGGCATTTCCGTCTGCTTTCGGGAGGTCGGTGAGGAAGGCACGGCCGAGAGCGACCTGGCCGAAGGCGTCACGGAGGTCGTCGCGGACGCGGCCGTGACCATCGACGCCGACGGCGTGATTCGCCATGCCAACAGCGCCACCGAAGGGCTGTTGGGCTTTCAACCGAGCGAACTGATCGGCGAATCGTTCACGTCGGTGCTTCCGGAACGCCATCGGGAGGAGCACGAAGCCGAGCTGGAACGGTTACTCGACACCGAAAGCCAGGAGGCGGTGCGACGCGGCCTGGAGTTTCCCGGGGTACGAAAGGACGGCGAGGAGATCGAGTTGAGCGTCTCCTATCGGACCTACGAACAGGAAGCGGAGACGTACGTCACTGGCGTCATCCGGGACGTCACCGACCGGAAGCGGAGGGAGTGGGCGCTTCAGGAAGCGTACGAAACGATTTCGGACACAGCCCTCGACTTCGAGCAGAAGGTCGACGCGCTGCTCGAAATCAGCTGTGAGGTTCTCGGGATGTCCTACGGAACGCTCTCGCAGATTCAGGAGGAGACGTATCTCTTCGACAGGGTCGTCGCCCCGGAGGATGCCGACCTCGAACCGGGGGACACCGTCGAGCTGGCGACGACCAACTGCGAGCGTGTGGTCACGAGTGAGGAGACGCTGGCCCTGGCCGATATCGAGCGTGATGCGCCGGAATTGGCAGGTCGCGAGGGGAACGCCGAGTGGGGAATCGCGTCCTACGTCGGCGTCCCAATTACCATTGACGACGAGGTGACCGGGACCTTCTGTTTTTACGATATGGAACCCCGGAGCGAGGAGTTCTCGCAGTGGCAGGTTGCGTTCCTCGAGTATCTCGGCCAGTGGGTGAGCCACGAACTCGAACGCCAGCGGTATATCGCCCGGCTCGCCGCACTCAACGAACTCAATCAGGTCGAACACGAGATATCCAACGCGGTCATCGAGCAGTCGACCCGCGAAGAGATCGAGTCCCGCGTCTGTGAGGCGCTCGCGGCCGCGGACTCCTACCAGTTCGCGTGGATCGGGGAACCGAATCCCCACACACAGGAGGTCGAACTCCGGACCGAGGCTGGCGTCTCGGGCTATCTCGACTCGGTGTCCATCTCCGTGGCCCCCGAGGACCCGGAAAGTCAGGGTCCGACCGGGCGCGCGATTCAGACAGGAGAGACACAGACAGCCCAGCGCGTGCTCGACGAGGAGAGCTACGAACCGTGGCACGACTCGGCGGAGAGACACGGCTACCGGTCGTCGGCTGCCGTTCCGATCGTCCACGAAGGAACCGTCTACGGCGTGCTGAACATCTATACCGCGCGACCGGACGCCTTCGAACGGGAGGAGCGGTCGGTTGTCGGCCTGCTCGGGAAGATCATCGGGCACGCCATCGTCGCCGCCGACAGGAAACGGGCGCTGCTCGCTGACTCCGTCGTCGAACTGGACCTGCGCGTCACTGGGGCACTGGAGGAGATACAGATTACTGAGCCGCCGTCCGACGGCATCATCATGGACGCGGCAGTCCCCCAGGGAGACGGCGAGTTCGTCGTGTTCGGGAGCACTAACCCGGACGATTTGCCGTTCCTCAGAGAGCTGGCCGAGAAGCTGGACCCCTGGAAGGAACTCATCGACGTCGACGCCGGTGACGAGCGGGTTTCCTACGAGGCGCTCCTCGAGGAGCCGCCGTTCCTGACGAGGATGGGAGAGATCGGCGGCCGACTGGTCCAGGGAGTAATCGAGGCCGACGACATCAGAGTGCGGGTCCAGTTACCGCATTCAGCCAGTGTACGGCAGTCCCTCGACGCCCTCAGGGAGGCGTACCCCGACACCACGCTGGTGTCGAAGCAGGAGGTCACGCCGAGCCGAACGGCCGAGACTGGCGAGTCGGACGTCTCGCTGGACGACCTCACAAACCGGCAGTTGGAGACGCTCCGGACGGCCTACCACGCCGGCTACTTCGACTGGCCGCGCGAGACGTCCGGCGAGGAGGTGGCCGAGATACTCGGCATCTCCTCCCCGACGTTCTCACAGCATCTCCGGGGCGCCGAGGAGACGGTGTTCGGCAGTCTGCTGAGCGACCGGACTGACTGACAGCACCCCCTCATTCCGGACGAGCACTCGGCGATTACCGGGGACAAAGGTAAACAGGAGGCCCCCCATAGCCCAAGTAGAATGGAGGGTACGTGTGGGACACGTCGGGATGTCGGCGATGTGGGTCGCCGGCAGACACCGGTCGGCAACCGGTGTCAGTTCTCGGTCACTGACAGCCACCGCTGGCACCGGTTCCGGCATCACAGCACCGGCCTGACAGTGGCATCGGACCCAGACTCGGGAGCAACGTTCACGTGGCCTGGCGCATGCGCCGGGACCGACCGCAGCAGGTTCCGGAGTAAAGCGGGCACGGCTGTGGAACCCACTGAAGGTGAGACCGATGGGTGAACAAGAGGAGTCCCGCGACGTCACGCCGAGCGAGGAGCAACCCGTCGACGTGTTGCTGGTCGAGGACAACCCCGGCGACGTCCGGCTGATACGGGAGGCGTTCGCCGACGGGTCACTCGACACGGCGGTTCAGGTCGCGCGTGACGGTGTCGAAGCCCTCGAGTGCCTGTCCCAGGGGACGGAGCCGGGAGCGAAATCGTTACCCGACATCGTCTTGCTGGACCTCAACCTCCCGCGAAAGTCCGGCACGCGGGTACTGGAAGAGGTTCGCGAGGATTCGGAGCTATCACGGCTTCCGGTCGTGGTGCTCTCGGGGTCCGACGACCCGTCGGACGTCGCCCGGGCCTACGAGTTGGACGCCAACGCCTATCTCACCAAACCGGTGTCGCCTGCGGAGTTCACCGAGACGATTCGACGGCTCGAGTCGTTCTGGCACTCGACAGCGCGTCTCCCGCCGTCGCAAGGGGCCTGAGCATGGAGACCGAGACACTCGACATCCTCCTGGTGGAGGATAACCCCGGTGATGCGCGGCTCATCGAGGAGATGTTGAGTGGGACCGAGACGCTGCTGGAACGCGTCGAGCCAGACGCGCCCGCGGTGGAGAGCCTGCAGATTCACAGCGAGCAGACCCTGGAGGACGGCATTGCGCGGTTCTCCGAGGAGCAGATCGACGTGGTACTGCTCGACCTTGGACTTCCCGACAGCACCGGGATGCTCACGCTGACGTCGATGGCGAAAACGGTCGACACCATTCCGATAATCGTGTTGACCGGGCTGCGCGACGAGCAGGCTGGCATCGAGGCCGTCGAGCAGGGCGCCCAGGACTACCTGGTGAAAGACGAAGTGAGCAGCGACCTGCTTATCCGCTCGATTCACCACGCCATCGAACGGAACCGGCAGGAACAGCGTCGCCTCCGCCGACGCGAGCAGTTGGAGGCGCTCAACTCACTGACCAGGGAGCTGATGGAGGCGGAGACGCTGGAGGCCGTCAGCGAACGGGTCGTCGACGCCGCAGAGAAGCGGTTCGACCTGCCGGTCGTCGCCATTGCATTGTACGACGACTCGGCGGGGACGCTCCGACCGGTCGAGGCGACGCCCGCTGTGACGGAACTGGTCGACCTACACACGCTGCTGGAGGTGGGTGAGGGGGCGGGCTGGCGTGCGTTCGCCCAGGACGAGCCGCCCCACGTGATGGAGAGTTCCGGTCCCATCTCCGCGCCGCTGACCGAACTGGCGTTGTTCCCCCTCGGCAACCACGGGCTCCTCATCGCCGGGTCCCGGGAGACCGACGGGCTCAGCGCGACGGACTTCGACTTCATCGGCACCGTCGCTGGCAACGTCGAGTCCGCACTGGACCGCGTGGAGCGAGAGCAGGAACGGCAGGAACGGGAGCAGCTCCTGGAGGACCAGAACCGGACTCTCGAACGGCTGAACGACATCAACGACATCATCAGGAGCATCGGCCGGGCGCTCGTGCAGGCCTCGACGCGGGAGGAGGTCGAATCGGTCGTCTGTGAGCAGTTGGCCGAGGAGGGCCCCTACGAACTGGCCTGGGTCGGCGAGCACACCCCCGCCGCAGAGAGCGTCGTCCCCCGTGAATGGGCCGGCGACAGCTTCACGGATGGGCTGGCGACCAGCGGCTCCCCCGCCGACCAGGCCATCACGACCCGGGAGCCGCAGGTCGTCAACGACGTACTCGAGAACCGCTCGCTCGAGGGCTGGCGGCGGGCGGCACTCGACTACGGCTATCACGCGATGACCTCGCTCCCCCTGGTGTACGAGGACGCCATGTATGGAAGTCTCAACGTCTACGCCAGGCAGTCCGGCGTGTTCGACGACCTCGAAGAGACCGTACTCGCCGAACTGGCCGACACCATCGCCTACGCAATCAACGGCGCAGAGAGCCGCAAGGCGCTGCTCGGCCAGGAGGTCACGGCCCTCGAGTTCGCCGTCAGCGACGCCGAGGCCGGCTTCGTCGAACTCGCCCGCGAGTACGACTGCTCGCTCGTCGCCGAGAACTTCGTCCCGCGGTCGGACGGCGGCGTGCGCCGCTTCATGACGACTCGTCGCGTCGACCCCGAGGACGTGCTCGAGTTCGACTCCGGGCTTCCGGTTCGGGACCTCACACTCGTCTCGGAGTACGAGGAGGGGGGAGAGGCGGTCTGTCTATTCCGCATGGACCTGACCGCCGAAAGCATCGAGGAGGTGGTGCTCGAACACGGCGGCCGCCCGCGGGCGCTCCGGGTTGAGGAGGGCGAGGCGACCGTCGTCGTCGAGTTAGCCGCCGACGCCGCCGTCAGAGAGTTCGTCGACCTCTTCCAGAACAGATTCGACGGGGCCGAACTGGTGGCCCAGCGGACCCAGCAGCGCCCCCGTCAATCCCCCGCAGAACAGCGGGCGTCGCTCACGGAGAGTTTGACCGACCGCCAGCACGAGGCGCTCCAGACGGCCTACTTCAGCGGCTTTTTCGACCGACCGCGACGCCACTCCGGCACCGAGGTGGCGGAATCGATGGGCATCTCCCAGCCGACCTTCAGTCACCACCTCCGCGAAGCCCACCGGAAGCTCTGTGAGAGCCTCTTCGGCCGGGAGTCCCGCGTCAGCCCGCCCCACCAACCCGAGGACTGAACACCCCACGACGGGAGCGGGGCTATCAGTATAGCCCCGAAGCCGCGGCTGAAACAATCAGTATAGCGAATAGTACGATGTCGATACCAGCCGTCGATTTTGGTGAAGCAGTAACGGAGGATCCGCTACGCCGACGCATTCCGGCATCCACCCCCCACACCCAGCGGAGAACGGCACCCCACTCAGGTGTCACGTGCGCCCGCCCCACATCGGGCGTCTTCCTCCTTGCTGCCTTTTCTACACCCTGGAGCCACTGGTCCAGTCGTTGCCGCTTGACTGCAGTACCTGGCACAGCCAAACAAGTTAGGCATCACAGTAAGAATGGTGTGTACCAAACGCGAACGTTGGTTTCGGCTCGACCGGTGTTCGCGGACGACGTGCGGCGCTGGGTCTGGGATACCGTAGCAGGAACCTCCTCCGCCGGCCCCATGGCTGTGACTCGCGGACCCGGTACAGCCGATGCTGGATGAGCCCCGGATGGAACCGACCGTTCGGATTCGCTCACACGTCGTTGTGCTCGGTGGCAGGCTGGAGGCTGAGGGTCGCGACAGTTCCGTCTGGGCGGTCACGAGCAAACTCGAGTTCGCCGTTCAGGCGGGTGACGGCCCACTTGACGAGCCACAGTCCGAGGCCGCTCCCGTGTTCCAGGTCCGTCTCCGCGCCGTCGCGGAGCGGCGCGAGTTCGTGGTCCGGGATGCCTGGCCCGTTGTCGGCCACCTGAATCCGCACTGAACCGTCGGCGACGGCCGCCCGTTCGACCGTTATCTCCACCCACGGGTTCTCTGCGGTGTTGTGCTGGAGGCCATTCGTGAGTAGCTCTCTCAGCGCCGGTGCCAGGACGGCACCGTTGACCGCGACGGGCTCGACCGACGAGTTCACACTGATTGCACTCTCCGGGAACTCCGAGCGCACGGTCCCAACTACGTCCTTGAGCACGTCCGACAGCGGGACCGCGACCCGGTCCGTCGTGAATATCTCCTCGATCTCCCGCGCTTTCTCGCCGATGGCCAGGAGGTCAGTCGACATCTCCTGGATGCGCTCTGCATACTCGTCGGGGCCGGAGCCCCGCTCCGCGACCAGTTCCGCGTAGCCGTGGATGGCGTTCATGTCGTTCCGGAGGTTGTGGCGAAGCACCCGGTTCAGGACCTGAATGCGCTGTTCCCGACGCTGTCGGTCGGTGATGTCGAGAAGGAGGATGCTGTAGCCCAGCACTCGCCCGTAATCGTCGTGGAGCTCCGACGGCGCGACCTCGAACGTCCGTTGCTCATGGGTTATGGTTGTTCTGCCAGTACCGTCCCGGAACAACTCCTCGGCGGCGGGCGTGTCGACGGCGTCGCTGCCAAGCGGTGTCCCGATGGGGTCCCCCGTCACGTCGAACGTCCGCTCCGCGGCCGCGTTCAGGTCAATGAGCCGATAGTCGACGTCGACGACGAGGACCGGTGCGCTCATTTCCTCGACGGTGGTTTGCCGACCGACGGTCCCCGCCGCCGGGACCGTCGCGAAGAGGTCGTGGCTAAATACAGCCCGACTGACTGCCGTGACACCGAGGATGGCACCGATAACGACGTGTGAGGTTGCCAATACGGGCTGCCCTTCGAAGTAGTTCGTCACCTCCGGCAGGATGACCGCGACCCAGGGTAGCGCGATACCCAGTCCGAGGAGAACGCCACCCCGGGTCGAGAGGTGACGATACGTGTAGCTTGCCCATCCGACGAGCGAGATGCCCAGAACAATCAGCGCCGCGAGGTAGAGGGCGGTCAAGGCGATGATGTAATCGCCGACCCGCCGGATGAGAGAGAGATGGTTTCATCGGTGACGAGTAATTCTCCGAACGCGACGGAGAGCACGGCGATGGAAACCGGGACAGCGATGGCTGCCAGTGCAACGAACACCGGAATCCCAAGGCGGATGAAGCTCCGGCGGTCCGTCGGCACCTGTTGGCCGGTGAACTGCAGCGCAAACCGCACCCACGCAAGCGGCATCACCAACGCACTCAGGTAGGCAACGAACAGTGCCAGGAAGCCGATGACGCCGACCGGTGGCGGGATATTCATCCGGCTGACGGCGAACAGGGGGACCAGGGAAAGCAGGAAGACAGCGTTGAGCAAACAGGCGGCGATGAACGAGCGCTTCCCCGGAAACTCCTCGTGGCGATATATCCACCACGTTACAACACCGTAGCCAACACCTGCCAGAAGAATGAGCCCCCAGCCACCAGCCTCCATCGGTGAGACCATCTCGGATTGTTGAGCAGGTTACATCAGTATGCCCATAAACATTCCCACGCCAGTACCGGCGTCGCCGGACAGTTCAGGATGCTACCCCCACGATGGGCGGGTATCGAGTTCGTCGAGTCCAGCCTCTCTGGGGTGGGGGAGAATGAGCCCGACGAAATCTGTGAGGTTCGAGGCCGCTGCGGGTGAGAAGCCGCAGATAATCCCCTCAGTCTGTGGCTGGTAGAAGTGCAAGAGAACGATGCTGTCGAACAGGTGGAGGGTACAGTAGTGGCCATCCAGGTCGAAGACGGAGTTGAGTTCTGTGGCGCGGGACCCCTCCTGGCGAAACTGGTTGAACAGTTCGTCGAGCCCGGTGTCCTGTCCGGCAAAGATTCGCTCTGCGGTGTCGCTGACGTATCGGAACTTCCAGGAGTCGTCGCCGTAGTGGAGGACGGTTTCGAGATACTCGCCGACCTCCTCCAGCAGGAACTCGACCAGCATGTCGCCCGATAACTCGGCATCGAGGCGCTCCCGCGAGTTCGCGATTTGCTGTTCCAGCCTGGCGTACTGGTCGCTGGCTTCGACCTCGCCCCGGTTTTTCTCTTCCTCGAGGACGGTTTTCTTCGCGACCATCGCGAGGTGGTTGCGCACCTGTTCGTCGTATGTCGACCGGGTCACCAACCGCGAGACGGTATCGAAAAGCTCCTCCTGCGAGACGTCCTTTGTGAGGTAGTCGTCGAAGCCCATCTCAATGACGTCGAAGTCCGGTTCGACGGCTGTCACCATGGCGAGGCGGCAGGGCAGGTCACGGGCCCGGATCTCTTCGAGTACGGCCCGTCCCGAGAGGCCAGGCATCCGTCTGTCGAGGAGCACGACGTCGATGTCGTCGTCGATGATGTCGAGGGCCTCGCGGCCGTCGTACGCGACGCTGGTGGTGTACGCCTCGTTCAACTGTTCGGCATACAGGTCCGCGAGATACTGTTCGTCCTCGACGACCAGGACGTGTATCTCGGCCATTCACCTCTACTCTTGGTGACAGAACCTAAAAGGGTATGGGTGGAATTGGCACGGGAGAGGTGGATTCGTCGCAGGGCGGGCGTTGGCGTCGTAGTACCGCCGGACCACGAACTCGACGTTGAGACTGGTTCCGTCTGAAAATCGCAATGTTGCGGGATTGGGAACCAGCGGAAGACGGTCCGGGCGTGCGGCCCCGCTCCACTCGGCCGGTCCGGGCCTGGGACTTCCAGGGTTCACATTCTTCGCGCGACATCATTCGCTCCTCACCTTCGTTCGTCGCAGAATGATGGGCGCTGCAGGATTTGAACTACGCGAATACCTCGCTTCGCTCGGCATTCTCTCATTCAAATCCTTCGGCCCAATTTCAACTCCTCGCGTTCGCTCGTCGTAGAAACATGGGCGCTGCAGGATTTGAACCCGCGGCAAGCTTGGTCCGAAGCCAAGTACTCTGTCCAGGCTGAGCTAAGCGCCCTGTACCATTCGTACCCCTGTTGCATAGTTAAGTCTCGCGGTTTACCGGGAAACCGCCGACGACGCCAACGGTCCTGAGGTCACTTGACGAACCGTAATCACAAAGAATAATAACGCCTCATTGCATCTACCAACCAGCCGATGACTCCTGGGGAGACAGTGCACTATATGGCCATGGGTACCCACACTACTACCCACTGGACCCAGTAATGTATGATCTACACCCCCGACTCGACGCCGAGGTTGAGCCGGGGTCGAACGTGCTGTTCACCGGTCCACCCCTGACCGGCAAGCGGTCGCTCTGTCTTGACCTTCTCGCGGATGGCCTCGATAACGGTAATGGAGCAATCGCGGTCACTACCAAGGACAGCGCCGACCGCGTTCTCGAGGATTTCGCCGCCCGCACGTCGTACGAGGGCAAACCCTTCGCCATCGTCGACTGCGTCACCCAACAGCAAGGGGTCAACGATACCCAGGAAAACGACCGCATCAAGTACGCCTCCTCGCCCGTCGACATGACCGGCATCGGAATCCAGCTTTCGGAGTTCCTGCAGGCGTTCTACCAGCAGCGCAACATCGAGAAGAATCGCGTGATGCTGCACTCGCTGTCGACGCTGCTGATGTACTCGGACCTCCAGACAGTCTTCCGGTTCCTCCACGTGTTCACCGGCCGCATCCAGAGCGTCGACGGCCTCGGGCTGTTCTGCATCGACGAAACTGCCCACGACCCCCAGACGCTCAACACCCTCAAGCAACTGTTCGACGGCGTCGTCGAAACCGAGGAAGGCGAGGAGCTCAACGTGCGCCTCGCCAACGCCTGAGCCGGCGACCCGAAACCGTCTGGCTCTGCGCGCGCCAGTTTGTTGCGCGCCGAGGCCCCCTCAGTTCCCGGCGCGAACGCTTTTACCCGATCGCGCCCCAGTTTCACACATGCCGCACACCGAGGACGACGAGCTCCGCAGGCTCCTCGACGCCGACACCATCGCCGTCGTCGGCTGTTCGAGCACCCCTGGAAAATCCGCACACGACGTCCCGGCCTACCTGCAGGACCAGGGCTATCGCATCATCCCCGTCAACCCGTACGCCGAGGAAATTCTCGGCGAGGCGGCCCACGACCAGCTCTCTGACGTACCCGAGACCATCGACCTCGTCGACGTGTTCCGGCCAAGCGAAGAGACGCCGGACATCGTCGATGACGTTATCGCGCGCCACGAGGCGGAAGGCGACGCTGACGCGGTCTGGCTCCAGCTCGGTATTGCGAGCGATGAGGCGGCTAGCCGCGCCCAGGCGGCCGATCTGGCGTTCGTTCAGGACCGCTGTCTCAAGGTCGAACACGGTCGCCTGGTCGCGTAACGCCAGTCGAGAATCAGCCTTCCCACTCCGCGTACTCGCCGTAGATTCCTTTCGAGAGATAGCGCTCGCTG
>CAYXXM010000041.1:0-11914 GCA_964469085.1 uncultured Haloferacaceae archaeon | reverse complement strand
TGCTGCTGGACGAGTGTCTGGCGGTGTCGGGCACCCTCGCCGACGACGGCGGCATCCTGTTCGTCGACGACCTCCACTTCCCCGACGTTCCGCGGACGCATTCACCGAGCACGGCCGACCGTCACGTGCAGGCGGCGCTCATCTCCGACATCCACGTCGGGAGCGAGGAGTTCGCCGAGGCGGCGTGGGACCGGTTCGCCGAGTGGCTCCACAGCCCCGCGGCGGAGGCGGTGGAGTACCTGCTCATCGCCGGCGACATGGTGGAGGGCGTCGGTGTGTACCCAAACCAGGACGAGGAACTCGACGTGGTGGACATCTACGACCAGTATCGGGCCTTCTCGGAGAAACTCAAGCAGGTGCCCGGCGACATGGAGATCGTGATGATTCCCGGGAACCACGACGCGGTCCGCCTTGCGGAGCCCCAGCCGGCGTTCACCGAGGAGCTCCGGGAGATCATGAGCGCCCACGACGCGCGGTTCACCAGCAACCCCTCGACGGTCACCGTCGAGGGGGTTTCGGTGCTGATGTACCACGGCGTCTCGCTGGACGAGGTCATCGCCGAACTCCCGGAGGAGAAGGCCAGCTACGACCACCCACAGAAGGCGATGTATCAGTTGCTGAAAAAGCGCCACCTCGCCCCGCAGTACGGCGGGCACATCCGGCTCGCGCCCGAGGAGCAGGATTATCTCGTCATCGACGAGGTGCCCGACGTGTTCCACACCGGCCACGTCCACAAACTCGGGTCGGGGATGTACCACAACGTGCTCGCGGTCAACTCCGGGTGCTGGCAGCAACAGACGGAGTTCCAGCAATCCGTGAACATCCAGCCGGATTACGGCTACGCGCCGATTCTGGACCTGGACACCTTGGAGATGACCGTTCGGAAGTTCGTGTAGGAGCGGTGGGACTGCTGGTTGGTAGGTATTTTTCGGTTGGTAGTTTCTGCACAGCTTCCCTGGTTGCGACCGAGTCCGGAACTGGGTCTCACAGGACAGTAACTGTGACCGCAGACAGCATCTCGAGGCCAGGACACTTGTACAGCACCGCCTTCCGCTTCGCGGTCCCAAGACCTCCCCAGCCGGTTCGCTCAGGATTAACCTTCGCTCACCCCTCGCGTTCACTCGCGCACGGAGGCGCTCGCGCTCCGCGCCACCGCTGCGGCGGCTGCGGTGGACGCGTCGCGCTCGCCAGCGGTCGGCGAGGCGGGCGAGAGCCTGCGGCTCTCACTGCTTCCCGCTCGCTGTGCTTGCGGGAACGCGCGGGGAGGTGTGGGGAATCTGCTGGCTGTGCCGGGCCTCGTGCCCGGCACCCAGCTGTCCCAGAGTCCAGGCCCACTCCGCGGTGACGGTGGAGGTGCTGTTTGCGGTCCAGAGTCCTGGCCTACTCCGGGGTGACGTTGGCGGACCCGCCGCAGTTTGAAGTCCGACCACCCAATTACCTCCCCACACCAATCACACCGAACCGCCCCAGTTTATACGCTTTCGGCCCTCGCTGTCGACAATGCCAATCGAAGACCGCGACCAGGCGGCGCTCGTCACCCACGCGCTCGCGAAGGACACGCTCTCGCGCATCCGGGACAGGGGGACCGAACAGGTCGGCTTCCGCAAGGGGCTGGTGAAACTCGGTCGCATCTGCGGCTACGAGATCATCGACGGCGCGATGGAGACGGAGTACGTCTCCGTCGAGACGCCGCTGACCGAAACCACCGGCGAGCGTGTCACCGGCCTCGACAACGTCGTCATCATCAACGTGCTGCGGGCGGCCACGCCGTTCGTCGAGGGGCTGTTGAAGGCGTTCCCCCGCGCGAAGCAGGGCGTCATCTCTGCCGGCCGGAACGAGGAAGCCGGGATGGACGACAACGGCGCGTTCCCCATCTCCGTCGACTACCAGAAGCTCCCGGAAATCACGAGCGAGGACACCGTCGTCGTCGCCGACCCGATGCTCGCGACGGGGTCGACGATGTGTACCGTGCTGGACCACGTGCTGGGCGACGCCGACGAGGACCCGGAGGACCTGTTCGTGCTCTCGGCCGTCTCGGCACCGGAGGGGCTGCTCCGGGTGAGCGACCAGTACCCGCAGGCAGAACTGTTGACGGTCGCCATCGACGACGAACTCGACGACCACGGCTTCATCGTGCCGGGGCTGGGCGACGCGGGCGACCGGGCGTTCCGCACGACCTGATTCACGTGCGGTCATCGTCCGGTCGTGCCGTACACGGCGTCCCGTCCGGTAATCGGTCCCCGTCCGGTAGTTGGCGCCCCTCGCGGTGTCCAGCGTCCCGTGCGGTCATTGGCGTCCGGAAGGGTTCTCGAGGTCCACCACTCTTCCCGGAGTGGTTGCGATTTTCTCCCGCCGTTGACTCCTGCCCGCTTTCGCTACCCCTATACCCCGGCTCTGCCTTCCCGCGGACGTGACCCAGTTCCCGACGTTCGAGCTCATCCCGGCCGTCGACGTGCAGGACGGCGAGGCGGTCCAGCTGGTGCAGGGCGAGCGCGACAGCGGGACGCGCTACGGCAACCCCGTGGCGGCGGCCCGGCGGTGGCTCGACGAGGGCGCAGAGACGCTACACCTCGTCGACCTCGACGGCGCCTTCGAGGGCGAGCGCGCGAACGCGGACGCTATCGAGGCCATCATCGACGCCACCGCCCCGGACCACGATGTGCAGGTCGGCGGCGGCATTCGCACTGTGGCGGACGCCGAGTCACTGCTGGATCTGGGTGTGGACAGAGTGATTCTTGGCACCGCGGCCATCGAGGAGCCAGCAATGGTCGAGCACATCAGCGATGCCCATCCTGGCAGCGTCATGGTGAGCCTCGACGCGAAGGGAGGCGAGGTCGTCGTTTCGGGCTGGACCGAGGGAACCGGGCTGGACCCGGCGGAGGCGGCTGCACGGTACGAGAAGCTGGGGGCAGGCTCGATCCTGTTCACCAACGTCGACGTCGAGGGGCAACTGGCGGGAATCGACCGCGGCGCGGTCGAGCGCGTCGTCGAGGCCGTCGATATCCCCGTTGTCGCGAGCGGTGGCGTGACCGAACTGGACGACGTGGCGGCGCTTCGAGAGGCCGGCGCTGCGGCCGTGGTGGTGGGGACGGCGCTGTACGAGGGCCGGTTCTCGGTGCGCGACGGGATGGAGGTTTGAACGTTTTGCAGGCGATTTTCCCAGAGGTATTCCAAATCTCGCGACGCCACCAAGCAACAGCGTCTCGAAACCCGACCAATTGGACCGCACCGCCTTCCCCTCGCCGCCGCGGATGCGGTGGCGGTGCTGGGGCTCGTGGTCGGCACTTCGCGGTCAAATTGGGCAAGCACCCTCCGCGGTGATGGTGAGGATGCTGTCGGTGAAACTCGCTCCTGCTGATCAGTACCACTGCTACCCAGCCAACCATCAGGCGCATCGACGCCACCCAGTTAATCATCGGGCGCATCGACGCCACCCAGCCAATCATAGAGCGCAATCGCTTTCCACCCGGCCCACGCGAGCATACGCATGAGCGAGCGCCGCGCGACCGTGAGCCGCGAAACGGCCGAGACACGCATCGACTGCAGCCTCGCAATCGACGGCGACGGCGCGAGCAGCGTCGACACCGGTGTCGGCTTCCTCGACCACATGCTCGAAACGGTTGCCCGACACGGATTGTTCACACTCGAACTCACCTGTGACGGGGACCTGGAAATCGACGAACACCACTCCGTCGAGGACGTCGCCATCGTGCTCGGCCAGGCTGTCGACGAGGCGCTGGGCGACCGCGCCGGCATCCGCCGGTTCGCCGACCGAACGGTCCCGATGGACGACGCCCAGGCCACGGCCGTCGTCGACGTCTCGGGTCGCCCCTACTTCCGGTTCGACGGCGAGTTCTCACAGGCGACGGTCGGGGGGTTCACCAGCGTGCTTGCTCGGCACTTCCTGCGCTCGCTCGGCCTGCACGCCGGCCTCACGCTCCACTGCGAAATCGACGGCGAGAACGCGCACCACGAAATCGAGGCGCTGTTCAAGGCGTTCGCCCGCGTGCTGGACGACGCGACCCGCCTCGACGAGCGCCGGAGCGACACGCCGAGCACGAAAGGCGAACTCTGAACACGGGACGGCGAAACCGCCGCCCTCACGGCTCCTGGAACTGCCCGTCCTCCTCAACCAGCCGACCGGTATCGAGGGCGTGTTCCAGTACCGCCGCGATCTCGTGGCGCTCCAGGTCGTAGGCACCAGCGAGCATCGACTCCACCTCGGCTCTGTCGATTGGAAACACCCGGTTCGAGAGCATCCGCATCGCGCGCCGGTAGTTCGGCGGCGTCGACGACCCATCCGTCCGGCTCCCGGCGTCGGAGTCCGGTCCTTCCTTGCTACCGGTCTTACCGTCTGGCCCGCCCGTGGTCGCTGTGCCGCCGCCCCCCGTACTCCCGGCCCCGGCATCCTCGGCGGCAGCCGGGTCGCTGTGCTGGACCGAACGCTCGTCAGTTGTCGGACCGTCGCTTCCGCGCACACCGGACTCAGCCGTTGTCTCACCGGATCCAGTCGCTGACACACCGGACTCTGCCGCTGTCTCGCCGGCCTCGGTGTCTGAACCACCGGAACCCGCATCTGTCCTTCTGGCGGCCGTCGTGGGACCCGGTTCGTCACTCACAGAACTCCCCCCCCCCGGTGAGGCGTCTTCCGCGTCGAGCCGGTCGGTCAGCGGCTCAATGACCTGCTTGAGCTTCGTCTTGCACTGCCCGCAAAGCGCCGCCGTGCGCTGGCTATCGCCGCCGGCAGTACCCTGCGCCGGGACGACGGCGTACTCCTGGACGTCGCCTGTGGTGTTACAGAAGTAACACGATTGGAGGTCGACCATGGACGGACGGTCGGCCGCGACCGGGAAGAAGCTTCTCGCCCGTGGGGGTTTTAAGCCGCCCGGCGAGCACCCATCGGCAACGGATGTTCGACGAAATTATGGAGAAGTTCGAGGGCTCGCCCTCGCAGCAGGCGGTCGTCCGCCTGCTGCTCGAACGCGGGTTCTCCGTCAACGACGAGGGGCGGGTCGTCTCTGGCGGCATCGAGATTCCCAACACCCAGATCGCCGGCGAGATCGGCGTCGACCGGCGGGTCGTCGACTCGACCACCGACGCGCTGCTGGCCGACGAGGAGCTCCGGCGCATCTTCCAGAACATCACCGCTGTGCCGAGCCTGATGGACCTCGCGCCTGTGCTGGACCTCACCGTCGTCACCGTCGAGGTGGGGAACCCGGACGAACCCGGTCTGGTCGCCGACGTGACGGGACTCATCGCCGAGGAGGGGCTGACCATCCGGCAGGTGCTCTCCGACGACCCGGAGTTCGCCGACGACCCCGAACTCTACGTCATCCTCGACGCGGAACCCCCTGGGGACCTGCTGACGGCGATCCGGGCGCTTCCGTTCGTCCGGAACGTGGGTTTCTGAGCCGTGGCCGAGCCCTTCCGTACCGTCGCGGGCCACGGCCAGGCCAGCTTCGAAATCCGCGGCTCGGAGTTCATCGGGCACGTCGACCGTGCTGACAGCGTAAACGGGGCCGAGACGTTCATCGAGGCGGTGCGAACGGAGTACGACCACGCCACCCACAACGTCCCCGCCTACCGGGTTCCGGCGGGGAGCGCCTCGCCATCGCGCACGAACAAGGTGATGCTCCGGGAGTACCAGAGCGACGACGGCGAGCCGACCGGCTCGGCAGGACCCCCGGCCTTGAACGTGCTCCAGCAGCGAGAGCTCCGGAACGTTGTCGCCGTCGTGACGCGGTACTACGGCGGCACCAACCTCGGCGTCGGCGGGTTGGCGCGTGCTTACTCCCGCGCGGTCAAGGAGGCCGTCGACGCCGCCGGCGTCGCGAAACAGCACCGCCGCCACCGGTTCACCGTCACTGTGGCGTACGACGATTCCGGCGATGTTCGTGGGCTCCTGGAGCGGGCTCCGTGCGAGTTCGACGCGGCCTACGAGGCCGACGTGACCTTCGAGGTGGCCGTCCGGGTCGACGAGAGCGAGGCGCTCCAGGACCGCATCCGGTCCGCGACGAGCGGGCGGGCGGTCATCGACGAGTAGGCCGATTCCGGATGGCTGGAGCCGATGTCAGGCGCGAAACCGGTACTGAATCGAACAGGACCAGGACTGCGGGTGACAAACCGCATCGGGGCGCCGAACTTTTCGGCCGGCCTAATCCAGTGACGACGGCGGTTTCGCGTCCCGAACCACAAAGCCCTATATGGTGGGTTGTAAATGGCAAGCTGATGCCCACCGTCGAATACCTCAACTACGAAGTGCTTGACGACCACGGCTGGTCGATGGACGACGAGAACCTCTTCGAGCAGGCCGCCGACGCCGGGCTCTCGGACGAGGATTACGGCACGCTCGACGTGAACCAGGGGGAGTACATCCTCGAGGCCGCGGAGGCACAGGGCTACGACTGGCCCTTCTCCTGCCGCGCCGGTGCCTGTGCGAACTGTGCAGCTATCACCTTCCAGGGTGAGATCGACATGGACATGCAGCAGATCCTCTCCGACGAGGAGGTCGAGGAGAAGGACGTCCGCCTGACCTGTATCGGGTCGCCGGCGACCGACGAGGTCCGAATCGTCTACAACGCGAAGCATCTGGACTACCTTCAGAACCGCGTCATCTAACCACTGCGCGGTCGTCCACTCGCCCAGCAGATCGGGGTTGGTAGCTGCGGTTGATACCGGCAACAGCGCTTTTCAATCGACTTCCGTCGTCGACGTTTTCGGCTACCGCCAGCCACAGTATCGACCTACGCCGAGGCGTCGTAGCCCGCGTCGCTAACGGCATCGACGAGCGCGTCCGCCTGGGCGTCGCCCTCGACTGTCACCGTTTCCGCATCACGGTCGGCGTCAGCCGAGGCGACCTCGTCGACGTCTTCGAGTGCATCTTCGACGGTCTGTTCGCAGTGCCCGCACGTCATTCCTTCGACAGTGATCGTCTGGCTCATGCAGTATCCATAATGCACTCCGGCGGTATCTGCCTTTCCAATTGCTCCCCAGTGGACGTTCTGGCAGACGCTAACCGAGGGCCAACCCGGACGACCGGGGACGCGCTTGCGGGACGATTCATCGAGGACCGCCAAACCACTGGGTGTCTGAGTTTGGGACACAAAGTTTCGGACGTCTTCAACACTGATTCTGAAAGGGCAAACCAGGTAAGGGAGGAACCCGTAGTAACTATCAATGAGTTCCCGAACTGCCCACCTGAACATTCAGGGGATGAGTTGCGCAAACTGTTCCCAGACCATCGACGACACGCTGACGGACCTCGACGGCGTCACGGAGGCGAACGCCAACTTCGCGACCGACGCGGGCACGGTCGAATACGACCCGGACGAGGTGTCGTTGGCGGAGATCTACGATGCCGTCGAGAACGCGGGCTATCAGGCCGTCTCGGACACCGTCTCTGTCGGCATCACGGATATGACGTGTTCGAACTGCGCGGAAACCAACGAGACGGCACTCGAAGGAACGCCCGGCGTCGTCGGGGCCGACGTCAACTACGCCACTGACGAGGGACAGGTACGGTACAACCCGGCCGACGTCGACAGTCGGGATATCTACGACGCGATCGAGGCCGCCGGCTACACTCCCGTCCGCGAGGACAGCGGCGGCGACGACTCCGACGGCGACGCTCGTGAAGCGGCGCGAACCGAAGAGATCCGCCACCAGCTCAGGCTGACGCTGTTCGGCGCGGTGCTCTCTGCCCCACTGCTGTTCTTCCTCGTCGAGAAGTTCTTCCTCGGCGGCGACGTGGTTCCGGAGTCGGTACTGGGGGTCGGAATCGGCTGGGTCGAGTTCCTGCTGGCGACGCCCGTCCAGCTCGTGCTCGGGAAGCCGTTCTACGAGAACTCCTACAAGGCGCTCGTGCGGAACAAGCGAGCCAACATGGACGTTCTCATCGCATTGGGGTCGACGACGGCGTACGTCTACTCGGCCACCGTCCTGGTCGGACTCATCGCCGGCGGACTCTACTTCGATACCGCTGCGCTGATCCTGGTGTTCATCACGCTCGGGAACTACCTCGAGGCCCGCTCGAAGGGCCAGGCCAGCGAGGCGCTTCGCTCGCTGCTGGAGATGGAGGCAGAATCCGCGACGCTCATCGACGACGGTAACGAACAGGAGGTCCCGCTCGAGGAGGTCCAGGTCGGCGACCACATGAAGGTCCGGCCCGGGGAGCAAATCCCGACCGACGGCGTTGTGGTCGACGGAGAGTCTGCCGTCGACGAGTCGATGGTCACCGGGGAGTCCGTCCCCGTCTCGAAGGAACCGGGCGACGAGGTCGTCGGGTCGACGATAAACGAGAACGGCGTCCTCGTCGTCGAGGCGACGAAGGTCGGCGAAGACACGGCCATCCAGCAGATCGTGCAGACGGTGAAGGAGGCCCAGTCCCGACAGCCCGAGATCCAGAACGTGGCTGATCGCATTTCGGCGTACTTCGTGCCGGCCGTCATCCTGAACGCGGTGTTCTGGGGCGTCGTCTGGTTTGCGTTCCCCGAGGCGCTCGTCGGCTTCGTCGACGTGCTCCCGCTGTGGGGCGTCGTCGCCGGCGGGCCGGCGATTACTGGCGGCACCGTGTCGGTGTTCGAGTTCTCGGTCATCGTCTTCGCCAGCGCGGTCCTCATCGCGTGTCCCTGCGCGCTGGGCCTCGCGACGCCCGCCGCGACGATGGTCGGGACGACCATCGGCGCCCAGCACGGCGTCCTGTTCAAGGGCGGCGACATCCTGGAGCGCGTTCGGGACGTCGACACGGTGGTCTTCGACAAGACGGGGACGCTGACGAAAGGCGAGATGCTGCTCACGGATGTCCACCCGATCACGCGGGTGGCCGACGGCGCGACAGCGAGCGGGAGCGACGACCCGGCCGAACCCGTCTCCGAGGAGTTCCTCCTCGCGGCGGCAGCGACCGCGGAAAACGGGAGCGAGCACCCCATCGGCGAGGCGGTCGTCGCGGGCGCTCGCGAGCGTGACGTCGAGGTCGACCAGCCCGCCAGCTTCGAGAGCGTGACCGGGATGGGAATCCGCGCGCAGACGGACCACGGAACGGTCGTCGTCGGGAAGCCGGCACTGCTCGAAGACGAGGAGATCGTCGTCAGCGGTGCGGGTGACACGATCGAGGAATTCCAGCGCGAGGGCAAGACGGCCATGCTGGTCGGCGTCGACGGCCGACTCGTCGGTGTCCTCGCGGTCGCCGACGAGGTCAAGGCGTCGGCAGCCGACGCGGTCTCGGCGCTCCACGACCGTGGCGTCGATGTCCACATGATCACCGGGGACAACGAGCGGACCGCACACGCCGTCGCCGAGGAGGTCGGCATCGACACCGGGAACGTGAGCGCAGAAGTGTTGCCGGCGGACAAGGCCGACGCCGTCGAGTCGATTCAGGACACGGGCCTCAGGGCGATGATGGTCGGCGACGGGGTCAACGACGCACCCGCGCTCGCGACCGCGTACGTCGGCACGGCGATCGGCTCCGGGACGGACGTCGCGATCGAGGCCGCCGACGTCACGCTGATGCGCGATGACCCGTACGACGTGGTGAAGGCGATCCGCATCAGCGACGGCACGCTCCAGAAGATCAAGCAGAATCTCTTCTGGGCGCTCGGCTACAACACCGCGATGATCCCGCTGGCGTCGCTGGGGCTGCTCCAACCCGTGCTCGCCGCCGGCGCGATGGCCTTCTCCAGCGTCTCGGTGCTGGCCAACAGCCTGCTGTTCCGCCGCTACTCGCCCGAGGCGGACTACGAACTGCTCGGGGGACTGCGATAACCGTCACCGCTCGAGAAGCCAAACGGCATCGCGAAGGGATGAACAGGGCTAGATTCGAATACACGAAAACGGCTACTCGTCACGGCTTGGCGAGCGTCGGGACAGATTTTTTCGACCTGTAATCGTTTCACTGCGACCTACTCACACAGCCAACTGCGAGCAGATAGTGAGGTTGGTATACACCAACCTTGGTTCCATACCGAAACAAAGTCTCCCTCGAATCGGACGATGGTAACACGACGACGGTTCTTACAGACGACTGGCACACTTGGAATTGCTTCGACACTTTCAGGCTGCTCCGCGAGCGGCCCCGACGAGCAGTCCACAGCTACCGACTCCTCCGAACCGACACAGGTCGACGTTGGCCCGGAGAAGCGGCTGCGCTTCGATCCAGAGGAGATCGAGATCGATGTCGGCGACACTGTCGAATGGATCGCGAGAAGCGTCGGTCACAACGTCACCAGCCACCCCGATGCCTCGCCAAAATGTGAGAATCCGGACGGTGCCGAGCCCTTCACCTCCTACGAGGGTGAGGATCACTACGCAACTATGGAGGCGGACGAACGGTTCCAGCACGAGTTTACGGTCCCCGGCAAGTATTCCTACGTCTGTACGCCACACGCTGGACAGGAGATGGTCGGGACCGTTATTGTAACCGAATAACCGCCTGGCTGGAAGCGAGTACCAGCCCGAATTTTTAGCAGTTGTTGGTAAGCACCAAGGCAGTGTTGATGCCGATAGGTGAATTCCACGGAGGCATGTCACATTCCGACAAGCTGAGCGAAGGGTCAGCGGATGTAGCCACTGACGACGACACTCACCACTCGGCCCGAGATCGGTTCGTGAACCGGCGACGGTTCCTCAAAACCTCCGGCATGCTCGCCGGGGTCGGTGTGCTTGCTGGCTGCGGTGGTGACTCCAATTCGACCGAGACGGAGCCTTCGACGAATACCGAACCGTCGAATGAGACGGAGCAATCGGCCAGTACTGGCTCGTCGCTTGCGGATCGGTATCCTGGGCTTCGAATCTTGTCTCCCGAACCGGAGAACGGCGAGGCCGCAGCTCGGGAGACGTACACGGACTTCATCACCCCGCGCGAGGAGCACTATATCCGGAACCACTACCCGACCCCCGACATCGACGAGTCGGAGTGGACGGTTTCGCTGACCGGTCTCGTGGGGGAGACGGCGGAACTGTCGATGGAGGAGATCAAACACTCGTTCACAACCGAGTCGGTCACCCACACGATGCAGTGTTCGGGGAACGGCCGCAGCTACTTCGAGCCACAGGTTGGCGGGAACCAGTGGTCTTTCGGGGCCGTCGGCAACACCGTCTGGACGGGAACCCCTGTCTCCGAAATTCTGGAGCACTTCGGAGCTGAGACGAGCAACGACTACTTCCTCACGGCGATGGGTGGCGAACATCCAGACGGAGAGGACGTGTTCTGCCGGTCAATTCCGATGGAGAAGGCGATGGACGACACTCTCCTCGCGTACAACATGAACGGTTCCCCGGTTTCCCCCGACCACGGGTTCCCCGTTCGCCTGCTGGTCCCCGGCTGGTTCGGATGTAACAACGTGAAGTGGCTCGATCGGATGCACGTTATGGAGACGATGGTGATCGGTAACGAGTGGGAGGAGGAGGGGGCACCGGAGGACGGGCAACGGACCTACACCCACTGGCAACAGTACTCCTACCGCGTAGTCCCCGAGGAGGACACGCGTGCGACCCACTACGAGGATATCCCGGTGTACGACACACGCGACCAGATGGAGCGGACCGGCGAGATAGACAACGCCTACATGTACGACCAGGTGGAGAAGTCCCTCATCGGTTACCCTGGTGAGGGCCAGACCATCGCACCATCGCCGGCGGGCACCGTCGAGGTCATCGGCGTAGCCTGGGCCGGCGACGACGCCGTTGAGACCGTCGAGGTATCGACAGATGGTGGGGACTCTTGGGGTGAGGCGGAGTTCTTCGGCCCGATGACTGGAAACAACGGCTGGCGGCAGTTCCGGTACATCTGGGAGGACCCGACGGTTGGAGAGCACACGCTCTTCTCGCGGGCGACCGACGAACGCGGGTACACGCAACCGGCAACGATCTCGGCATCCGATGATCAGCTCCGAGGTGTCGAGAACGACCAGTACCCGTG
>CAYXXM010000040.1:0-11915 GCA_964469085.1 uncultured Haloferacaceae archaeon | reverse complement strand
TGCGGTCCTCGGGCACCTCGTCGAGGATGTACGCGCCCATCTCGAGGTTCTCCCGGACCGTCAGGCCCGCGAAGATGTTCTCGTTCTGGGGGACGTAGCCGATACCCTCGTGGATGATGTCCTCCGGGAGTTCCCCCTGGATCTCCTCGCCGTCGAACGTGACGGTGCCGCCCATGTGGGTGGTGAGCCCGAAGACGGACTTCATCACCGTCGACTTGCCGGCGCCGTTGGGGCCGACGACCGTGACGTACTCCCCGTCGGCGACGTGGAGGTCCACGTCGCTGAGAATCTGCAGGTCGCCGTAGCCCGCGTCGAGGTCCTCGACTTTGAGCAGGGCGTCGTCAGCAACGCTGGCGTCGGTATTCGCGGACACGCCAATGTCCGCCGTCATCTCGGTAGGTTGCTCCGGCGTCGCGTCGTCGGCCATCAGAGGTCACCCCCAAGATACGCTTCGACCACCTGGTCGTCGTTCCGCACCGCCTCGGGTGGCCCCTGTGCGAGCACTTTGCCCTGGTGCATCACGATCACGTGTTCGCAGTGTTCCATGATCACGTCCATGTCGTGCTCGACGAGGAGGAACGTCCGGCCGCGGTCCCGGAGTTCGTGAATCCGGTCGAGCAGTTTCTCCTCCAGCGTGGGGTTGACCCCCGCGAGCGGTTCGTCCAGCAGCACCATCTCGGGGTCGGTCATCAGCGCCCGCGCCATCTCCAGCAGTTTGCGCTGGCCGCCCGAGAGCGTGCCGGCGTCCGTCTCCGCGAGGTGGTCGATCTCGAAGAACTCCAGGGTCTCCCAGACCCGCTCGAGCAGCTCCGTCTCCTGGCTCACGACATCGTCGCGACGCCCGGGGATGACGGCGTTGCGCAGTTTCTCGCCGCGCTGGTTCTTCGGTGCGAGCATCAGGTTCTCCAGGACGGTCATCTCCGAAAGTTCCCGGGCGATCTGGAACGTCCGGACCAGCCCGCGATCACAGATTTCGTGCGGCGCGAGTCCCGTGATGGACTCGCCCTGGAAGGTCACCTGCCCGGCAGTCGGGCTGTGGACCCCGGTGATGCAGTTGAACGTCGTCGACTTGCCGGCACCGTTCGGGCCGATGAGGCCTGTGAGCGTCCCTTGTTCGACCTCGAAGGAGGCGCCGTCGACGGCGGTGATGCCGCCGAACTCCTTCCGGAGGCCGTCGACGACCAGCGGCGCGCCGGCGATGTCCCGGTCGCCGGTCAGCTCCGCGGACTCCGGGCCCGCGGTCTCCGTCGCGCGGGCCGCGTCGTCGCTACTCATCGGGCTCACCCCCGTCGGGCCGGGCCAGCGAAATCGCCGCGGCTTCCTCGGTCCGGTGGCCGAGCAGCCCATCGGGACGGCGCTGCATCAGCCAGACCAGCAACGCGCCGATGAAGATGAGCCGGACCGCAGCGAGGTTCGAGATGAGGAACGCGGCCAGCGGCGCCAGTTCGCCGCCCAACAGCTCCATGATGGCGGCGACGATGTTCGCCGGCGCGCTCGGGAGGCTGAGTTTCGCCTCCGCGACGGTTTTGAGATAGCGTGGCCCCTCCCAGAGCGCCGCGATGAACAGCGAGCCGCCGAGCACCGAGCCGGTGTTGCTCCCGGCACCGCCGATGATGAGCGCCACCCAGAGGTAGAACGTGATGATCGGTTTGAAGTTGTTCGGACTGACGTAGCCCTGCTGACCGAACCAGAGAATGCCGCCAAGCCCCATCAGCCCACAGCCGAGCGCGAACGAGACGAGTTTGAACGCGTTGGTGTCTTTCCCCAGCGATTTGGCGACGGTTTCGTCCTCACGAATTGCCTTCAGCACCCGGCCGAAGGGGGAGTTCCCCACCCGGTCCAGGAGCCAGTAGAAGACGGCGGCGGCGGCGACGAGCACGGCGACTTCGAAAAAGCCCGAGATGACCGACGCCTGGACGGTCAGGTCAAGCGCGAAGTCGATGGGCACCGTCGCGACGCCGATATTCATGGCATACCCCGTGGGGATGAACGTGATGCGCAACGAGTCGAACAGCGGGAACAGCACCGACCCAAGCATCGCCGGGTCGGCACCGGCGCCGTGGCCCTCGTAAAAGAGGAGCCGGATTGGGTTGTTGGGGAGACTTCTTCCGATGGCGCCGCCCGTCCCGATCGTCCCGAGCAGCGGGAGCGTCACCGTCTCGAACTCGCCGGAGAGCAGGAAGTAGCGGATGATCTCCGAGAACGCGACGGTGACGATAGCGAAGTAGTCCGCTCGCAGACGCAACGCCGGTAGCGCCGCGACCAGTCCGACCAGCGTCGCGACCAGCGTCCCGGCGACGATGCCGACGATGAGCGGCAGGCCCAGCCCCGGCACGCCCGTCGAACCGGGGTCGACCGGCGACGAGACGATGGCCATGGTGTAGACGCCGACAGCCATGAATCCCGCGACGCCGATGTTGAAGATGCCCGCGTACCCCCAGTGGAGGTTGAGCGCGAGCGTGATGAGCGAGTAGGCTGCCGCCAGGAACAGCAGGTTGCGCACGCCGCCGACGAAGCCGTTGAACGGGAGGCCGATGACGACGCCGAGGAGGAAGAAGACGGCGATGGCGTTCCCGATGACGACGGAGAGCTTCCCGAGGTCGCTGGCCGCCCAGACCTCCGCCAGCCACGCGGCGTACGGCTCTGCCGGCGGCGCGACGGTTGCGTAGCCGACGACCGCCAGGATACCGGCCGTAACCAGCGCGAACAGGCCGCTCCCGGGCACGAGCGAGACGAACACGAACAGCAACGTCCCGGCGAGCAGGTGACCGACGAGCGTGAGCCACGCGGTGATGCCGCCGGCCGCCCACGTCGAGCGGAACCACTCGCGGTACCGGCCCCAGCCAGGAAGCTCTGCCTCCGCCGGGAGCGATTCACGGGCCGTCATGCTGTGGTCCTCCCGCTGAAGAGGCCGGACGGTTTGAACAGCAGTACCAGAATCATCAGCACGAACGACGCCACGAGCGAGAACTCGGGCGGAATCCACACGGTCGAGACACTCCGGGCCATGCCGATGGCGAGGCCGCCGAACATCGCGCCGTAGATGGAGCCGATGCCGCCGAGGATGACCGCGGCGAACACCGGCAGCAGGAGGCGCCAGCCGATCGTGAACAGCATGTTCCCCCGCTCCAGCGCGAGCAGGAAGCCTGCAGCACCCGCGAGGCCACCGCCGATGATCCACGTGAAGCGAACGACGCGCTCGGTCGGGATGCCGGTGACGCGAGCGAGGTCCTCGTTGTCGGCCATCGCGCGCATCGCCTTCCCGAGTTTGCTCCGCTGGAGCAACAGGTGGACGCCGACCATCAGGGCCACCGCGATGATGACCAGCGTGATCTCGTGGGCGGAGACCGTCATCCGGCCGATGCCGACGGGAATGCGGTATTTGGCGTCCCCGGCGGTGAGTCCCCGCGCATCCGTCGTGTAGAACAGCACGAGCGTGTACCGGAGCGCCAGCGCGACCCCGATGCTGGCGATGAGCAGGGAGATTCCCTCCTCGTCGCGCATCGGCTTGTAGACGATTCGGTCGAGCAACAGGGAGAGCAGCACCGTCACCACCACGGCGGCGATGAGCCCCGCGAGAATCTGCAGCGGCGCCGCGAGCACGCTGATGTTCAACGTGTTGGTCGACACCCCGGTGTCGATGAGCAGGAGGTCGATGACGCCGACGGTCCCGCCGAGACCGGCGGCCACCCACGTGACCGACCAGCCCGAGAACGCCCCGACCGTGAGATAGTCGCCGTGGGAGAAGTTGGCGAAGTTGAGAATGCTGTACGTCATCGAGAGGCCGATGCCGGCCAGGCCGACACCGAGCCCGAAGACGAGGCCGTCCCAGAGGTAGGTGACGAGCGTCGCCGCCCCGAGGTCACCGGTCGCGAGGCGACGCCCCAGGTCGACGGTGAGCAGGAGGCCGACCAGTCCCGCCACCACGGTGAACGACCGTCCCTCGAGCAGTCGTCGCCCCCGTATGACTGTCGTTGGGAGTTCCATGTGAGAGTCTGCCTCTACCCGGGTCGCAGAAGCGGATAAAACTTCCTCCATTCGTCCAGCGGTGCTGGCTCCAGCACGGCGTTTCGACCGGCGTCGACAGGTCTTAGCGGCCACGGAACCAATCACCGCGCGGATGGATATCGAGGCGCCGACGCTCGCGGACGCCGACAGCCTGGCTGACCTCTGGGTCGAACTTGCATACGACCAGCGCGACCACGGCTCGCACCTCCCCCCGGAACCGAACCGGGAAGCGGTGCTCGACGGGCTCTCCCGGCACATCGTCGCTGGGGACGTGCTGGCCGCGCGGAGAGCCGACGGGACCTTTGTGGGATTCGTCCAGTTCGGGCCTGACGGGGGGAGCTACGAGCAGGACGTGGAGCGCGGCGTCGTCGAGAACCTCTACGTCCGCCCCGACCACCGCGGCGACGGGCTGGGAAGCGAACTACTCGCCCGGGCAGAACAGGCGTTGCTCGACGCCGGGGTCGAGAGGGTCGCCCTGGAGGTGCTGGCGGACAACGAGGCAGCGAGGCGGTTTTACGCCCGTCACGGCTACGAGCCACACCGGGTGGAGCTGGAGAAGTCGCCCGAAAGCGACAGCCACACAAAGGAGGATTGAGTAGTCGCGACTGCGCCTGGAGAGCATGGGTGGTTCATGCACTCGACTTGTAATCGAGACTTCCCGGGTTCGACTCCCGGTCCAGGCTTTCGTCTCTGAGCGAAGCGAAGAGCGAAAGCCGTCGACCGGGCGTCGAGCAAGCGAGGAACGCGTAGCGAGCGAAGCGAGCGAGCATTTCTCGCCGTGTTCGACTCCCGGTCCAGGCCATTTTGTTGAGAAAGAAGGGGGAGTAGAGTAGTTGGTAACACCCTTTTTTCGGAAGCACCGGAGGGACTGGTGCTAGATATAGGGCAAGCAGTTACCGAAGCGGCTATGCATTTGTCCGAAGTGTGCCAAGAACCGCCTGCTGAATATAGAGGGTGGATGCAGCACGGCTGTAGTCGGGAAAACAACATGGAATTATCGCGGAATTGCCGACTCACCCGACCTACCAATGCCTTCTCTCTTGCGGACTCAGTCCGGAGGTCCCTCGCGGATTCGATCGATCGCCAGAGTCGAATCCTCCGCAAACTCGGATGCCATGAGGTCCCGGGCGTACAACCACGTGACGCCAAGGTCGGCACAGACGTCCAGGTATTCTCCCTGGGCCCCCGGCGGATCGAGCGGCAGGACGATCTCGCCGAGGTCGTCGGCGTGGTCGTGGTAGTACTTGAGCATCTCCCGCACCGTCTCCGCGGCGTCGACGTCGCCGTCCGCAGGCACGATCCCGTCTCCTCGCCAGTGCGGGATGATACCGTCCCAGCGGGCCCCACGCCGGATCGGCTTTTTGTTCGGCCAGACCCCACCGACGACGACCGGAATGTGGGGCTCCTGGACCGGCCTCGGCAACACCACCGCCTCGTCAATGGTGAAGTACTCGCCGTCGTAGCTAAACAACTCGCCGCTCCACAGGCCGTCGATCACTGCCAGCGCCTCGTCGTAGCGCCGGCCCAGTTCACGCTGGTCGTACTCGCGGCCGAACGTCGAGTACTCCGTCCCCCTCCCGAGCCCCGTCCCCAGAATCACCCGCCCGTCGGAGAGGTGATCCAGCGTCGCGAGATCGCGGGCAAGTTGCCAGGGCTGGCGGCGAGGAACCGGCGTGATCCACGACCCTAGTCGGATCGCGTCCGTTCGGGTCGCGATGCCTGCCATCGTTATCCACGGATCGAGGAAGTCCGCGTTGCGCTCGGTCTCACGTTCGACAGCACCGAATTCACCGGGCGGCGGAAAGATCAAATGGTCGGCGAGGAAGATTCCGTCCCACCCTGCTTCCTCGGCGGCGACCGCACACTTGACCAGGGCGTCGGCGTCGTCGCCGAACACCCACTGGGGGAGGACGATTCCGTAGTTGTGATCCGAGTTCGCTTGCATGAACGCTCTTCCGGATTCTGTCACCCGTTCCCGTTCGGGTGCGAGATGATCTGCTTCCACGATCCGTCGTCCTCGCGCCTGAACACGTCCACCGACGAGAGGACGATCTCCTCTGGATCGCTCCCGTCGTCCGGTGCGGTCTGTCCCCGGATTGTCGCCCGCGCGATCGCCAGGTCCGTGCCGACCTCGACGTCGTCGAGCTCCATCTCCCAGTCGTTCTCGGTGGGATCCAGTCCCCGGAGGTGTTCCACCACGGCGCCCTTGCCGACGACCGGCTTCCCGCCCATCGGACTGTGAACAACGTCGTCGGCGAGGTGGTCGGTGAGCACGGAGAGGTCGCCCGTATCGTCGAACGTCTGCCACGCGGCCATGATCTCCTCGATCGGTTCCCCGTCTGTGAAGGATCCCGCCCTGTCCGGATGATCTGTCGTCATCGTCCGTTGTTCAGAGTAACGCGACCCCCAAAAGGTTTTTTTAGCTTATATTTTATTTCCGTGGCGTCTTAACGGCTCTTGGGTAAATAGTCCGACATCTGGTGGCGCGCGCTATTCGGGGCCGGACTTTACTTGCCCGTCCCGCTATCGTACATACATGTCATCAAACGTCGAACCAGGGGGATCGGCTGGGCTACCGCCCGACGACGCCTTCACGGTGCTCGGCAACGAGACGCGAATCGGCATCCTGCAGGCCCTCGGCGAGTCCGACGAGCCGTTGTCCTTTACCGAACTGCGCGACCGGGTCGGGGTCCGGCAGGGCGGGGAGTTCAACTACCACCTCGACAGGGTGGTGGGACACTTCGTCGAGAAGACTGACGGCGGGTACCTGCTCCGACAGCCAGGACGGCGAGTGGTCCAGGCCGTACTGTCGGGGGCCGTAACGGAGGACCCGACCATTGAACGCACCGAACTCGACCAGCACTGCTGGTGGTGTGGATCCCCCATCGAGATGAGCTACCGCGAGGAGCGCGTCGACCTGTACTGTACCGGGTGTGAGGGCACGTACGGCGACCTGGGTGCGCGCCGGCCGGCGCCGACGGCACAGCACGATCGGACCATTCCTTCCAGTCTGGGCTATCTCGGCAATCTCCTGTTACCGCCGTCCGGCGTGACCAGTCGGACTGCGGAGGAAGCCTACCGGGCCGCGTGGGTCTGGGAGATGCTCGAATACATCGCCATCTCCAACAACATCTGCCCGCGCTGTTCGGGCTCCATCGACGCGTCCGTCCATGTCTGCGAGCGCCACGATACCTCGGACGGCGTCTGTGAGACGTGCGGGAACCAGTCCGCGATCGACCTCCACGTGCGATGCCGGAACTGCGTCTTCAGGAACCGGGTGTTTTTCGTCCACACACTCTACGACGCCCCCGAGTTCTTGGCATATCTCGCCACGAACGAAGTGTCTCCCCTCAGGACGGAATCGGTCGTCCGGATGGCGCACGCGATGGTTCCGTTCGACGAGGAGATCCTCTCCACGGACCCGTTCGAGGCCCGACTCACGTTCGTGATCGGCGGGGAAACCCTCGCGCTGACCGTCGACGAGAACCTGTCGGTGGTCGACGTAACCGAACACGAGGAGACCGACTAGCACCGATTCCAACTTCTATGAGGGAGATACCTCTTCTCCATCGCTCCTGCTCCCCTCAGTTCAATCGTCGATGGGGATAGGATCTTAGTCCCTAAACCGCACCCGGCACTCACGATGACGAGATATCGGACGCTGAAGCAATCGGCATGGAGACCGAGACGTTCTCGAAGGGTCTCGACTGGCTCCGGTTTTCGGTGTAAATTAGCGGTCGGCGATTCAGAGCGACCGCACCATGACGGGGGAGCCCGTCACACGTTCTCAAAATCCCGATATTCCATTCTCCTCTGTGCTGCATTCAGGCGAAGGATTGAACGCACTCTACTCTGATATATCGGGAATCTACTAAGAACGGCGTGCAAGACTTAGAGCGTCTATTCCTGAGATGCAAGCAGCGATTTCTCATCTCGTTTCGAAAAGCACCGAGAATAGCCACCACAATAGTTACTCTATGACGAGATTCCGGGCAAATTTATTTATCAAACCCGCTCGCTTTGTCCTGACACGAGAGTTTTGTCAGCCATGAGTGATTCCCGAACACGCAGGCACCTATTACGTTTATTCACCGTCTCGATGACCGGATTTGCCGGATGCTCCAGCAGCGGCCAGGATCCCTCGGGAACCGATACATCGACGGATACACCTGCCGACGAGGACACACCGACCCCGACAGACGAACCGACGGCGACACCGGAACAGAACATGTCTTTCGACGAGATCTACGACCAGCAGGTAGAGGAAGATATTGAGGTTCTGGTGGAAAGAAGCCAAGAATTCCACGATACGGATCAGCCTATTCTGCGGCGAGAGAGAGCCAACGAATTAAAAGACAAGGATTACGAGCACATCGGACACATGCTGGAGCAAGCTCATATAGAGATGGGTAAACACTACGGTATACTAAATGATTCACAGCAGCACGCCCGGATGATGCGCCGGATGGTCCACGAAGACCTCGGAATAAGCAAGGACCAGGTCAGGATCTTCGGCCGCGACACCGCCGGCGGCGGAACCTACACAGCCGTGTTCAGGAAGAACGACGACGGCGACTGGGTAAAAGACCTGGCGGTCGGAAGCACCACGGAGGAAGGATACCTCCGCCACGACGAAGGACCAATCAATGAAAGGAACGAATCAGAACGCGGGATCAATAATCTGTGGGTGAATGGCAAAACTCCTACGCCAGCGACTCATTACAGCCATTTAAGTGAGGAAACGAACTGGGAAGATGCTGAAGATGATTCAAATCAGCAAGTAATCGAATGGATAAACAAAGGTAACGACCACATCGTTGTCGGAGAGCCTTACGAAGAAGGAACTATTGATTACACAGTTCCCGCTGCGAAGGCACTACAGGAAGTACAGAACTTCCACGAGAACGATACCTTCAACGAAGAGATGAAGGTAGTAGAAGAGACTACGGAGACATGGCACAACAGCGAAGAGCCTTACATAGAGATGCAGGTAGAAGGCGGCGAGTTAACCGCGGTGCCGACAGAAGAGCACCACGGACCGGAGAACCTCTACGGTTAACTACCGGCCGCGGCACACTCTTCTCTATTCAAACAGGCTTCCCGTAGAAGTTCTTCGGCGTCGTATGAATCCGTTCGGTAGTGAATGTGCAGAGAGCATTGAACACGGCGCTCAGAACATCACCCGGAACTGTTAGGATTCTCGTCGTTCTATACGCAGTAGCTACTCACCGGGTATTTCGCGGACGGTGCTGAATAAAGAAACCGTGTTACCAACTCCTGGTAGCCCGCCTGCGAGGAACGAATCGCTTTAGTGGCTCTCCCGGGAACTCTACCGCATGGCAATCAAGCCGAAATACGTCAAACAGATGGCGACCATCCTGCTGGAGAAGTATCCCCAGTCGTTCAACCAGAACTTCGAGACGAACAAGGACAGCGTCGAGACCCTCACCGACGTGGAGTCCAAAGAGGTCCGGAACCGCATCGCGGGCTACATCACGCGGAAGAAAGCCGGCGCCGCCGCCGCTGAAGCGTAACGGGATTTTCAGGGTCAGTAGCTGTACTCGTCCGCCGTGAGCTGTACGTACCGATTGCGGTTGCGGAACCGCTCCAGTTTGTAGCCGGCCAGCAGCCGCAGGCTCGTCAGCCCCGCGCCGAACCTCCGGGAGAGCATCTCCTCGCCCCCCTCCGAGAGCATCCGCGAGGCGGCACTGAACGTCCGGTCCCAGTCGTCCGGCCGTACCCCTCGGCCATGCTGGCCAGCGAGACGTTCCGCAGCAGTTCCTCGCCGACGGCGTCGCGCCACGCGTCGTTGTACCGGTGGAGCGCGTCGGTGGCCGCCAGTCGCCCCGCGATGGCGCCGGTCCGCACCGCGAGGTGGTCACCGCCCTCGTGGAACGCCGATGTCGTGCCCATCGCACCGCCGCAGACGGCGATATCCGCCTCGACGGGCGACTCGATCGGCCGGGTCGAGGAGATGGGGTAGGTCTCTGTCCCGTTGCGTTTCCCCGCGTCCTCCACGATGGGGAAGTCAGATAGCTCGTACTCGTCGCCGTACTCCCGTTCGAGCAGGCGCTCGATATACGTCGCTCCCTGCGGGATTCGGTCGTCCGACGGGCGAAGGAGGTCGTAGTTCTCCCGGTGGTGGACGTCGTCGATATCCATTCCGATGGGCATCGTCAGCCCGACCCGACAGACCCGGTCCTGGTTCGGGAACACCCACGGGTAGGCCGTGTGACCCGGCATCAGCCCCCACCAGAAGACGATGGCGTCCTGCACCTGCTCGTAGAGCTCCTCGGGGAAACGGCGGTACTCCTGGTAGGCGATGTGGTTGGCGGTGGGCGGGGAGAGCCGCTCGCCTGCGGGGACGCCGGTGACGTACTCGTCGAGGACGCCGAGGGTGACGGTGCGCTGGGGGCCGTCACAGAGCAGGAGATAGTCGGCCCCGACCTCCTCGCCGCTGGCGAGTGCGAGCGTGTGTGTCGGCGACGCCTGCTGGTCGGTCTGGACTCCCTTCACGGAGGCCTCCGTGCGATAGTGTGCGCCCGCCTCCTCGGCGCGCGAGCGAAGGAAGTCGTCGAAGCGCGCCCGGTGGAACGTGTAGCCGAACTCGTCGTAGGACGACTCGATGCCGGTCGAGCGGAGGTTGCAGCACTCCGTCGGCCCGCGGAACTCCGCCCGGTCGAGGACGTTCTGGACGACGCCGTCGGGCATCTCGTCGGGGTGGATGCCCATGATGTCGACCCAGTAATCCAGGATGCCGGCGGCGTCGGTGGAGTCGGGGCCGAGCCCGTCGCGGTCCTCGCGGGGCACCCCCTTCTCGAGCACGAGCGCGTCGGCGCCGTTCGCGGCCGCGGCGTGGGCCGCCGAACTCCCGGCGGGCCCCCCGCCGACGATGGCGACATCTACGCGGTCCATACCTCGGAATGTCCGTGTTCTGCGCGTTAAAGTTACTGCATCGCCGCGGCCGGCCACGAACCGTACTGCGATGGCGCCGCCGAACCGTGAGTCGGTCCCGGCCGTGGTTCTGCTACTCCGGCAGTCGATTCCGGATGTGGTTCTGTTACTCCGGCAGTCGGTCGCGCCAGCCCGTGTACTCCGCGACCCGGGCCATCGCCGTCTGCTCGCGCCGCCCGCCACAGCGCTCGACGACGGAGGCGAAGAAGGTCAGCCGGTCCAACAGGTCCGCGTCGTCGTAGCCGCGCGTATCGAGACGCGAGGCGGCAACGGTGGCCTCGACGACGGCGGCCACGGCCCGGTTGGTCGTCCGCGGCCGCTCGCGAACCACCGCGCCATCGACGGGATGAAGCGCCCAATCCCGGACCGTCGTACCCGCCTTGTCGTGGCTCCCGACCTGCCCGACGTCGACCTCCACCCACGCATCCGCGGAGTCGAGCACCGGCGAGGTCTCCTCCCGGACCGAGAGCGCGGCGTCGACGAAGTCCCGCGGGTCGGCGACGAACTGGACGTACCCGCCGCCCTGGCGCTCGAAGTTGCGGCGCGTTCGGGTGTTGCCGTAGGTCCGGGCCGTCACCGGGTCGCCCGCGTGAACCCCGAGCGCGGCGACGTTCCACAGGCCGTTCGGCCCAAGCGTCGTCACGACCGATTCGGTGACGCCTCGCAACGCGACGGGCCAGCCGTCAGGTGCCTCGTCCTCGGGGAGCCAGTCGTCCGCGGTCGGCCGCTCGTCGCTCCGGTCGGTCATACCGTCAGCCCCCGTTCGAGCGCGACGAACAGCGCCGCGGCGGTGCAGTCGGCCGTGGTTCCGGGGTTGATGCCCTCGGCGACGAACTCCTGGGCGAGAGATTCCGCAGGCGCAAGCGTGCCACTTTCCTCGACGGCGTCGAGCGCCGTCGCCGCGCGCTGCTGTACCGCCCGAGCGGTTTCCGCACCGTGCTAGGTCGCGACCA
>CAYXXM010000039.1:0-11959 GCA_964469085.1 uncultured Haloferacaceae archaeon | reverse complement strand
ACCGTCGCCAGGCCGGCGGTCTGTATCTCCGCGAGCAGGACGCCCGCCTCCACCCCTCCGTCGACTTCGATGCCGAAGTCGAGCACAGTCGCGCCCGAATCCAGTTCGTAGGGCGCAATCTTGAGCTCCTCGGCGAAGTCGAGCGCCTCGTCGACCAGCTCGACCGCCATGCGATTGATGCTCTCCATGGCTGTATCTCCCACGTCACCGGGTAAAGGGTTTTCAGTCCGGCCCGTCCGGATGGCCGCCCGCGGTAGCTACACGAATCGTTCGTCCAGCTGTTCGTACGAACGTTCGTCCAGGTGTTCGTACGATCGCTCGTCCAGCTGTTCGTACCAATTTGTTCGTCCAACTCGTCGCTATGAACGATGACGCGGTCACGGCCGCGCCGTGACCGGCGAGAAGCCAACCGTCGGCGTCGCCCGGTTCGGGACGGAAACCTGTACGTTCACCACGCGCCCGACCGGTATCGAGGAGTGGGAGCACTACGGCCCGCCGCTGACCAGCGACGCGGTTCTCGAGCTCGACCCCTCCATCGGGGGTTCGTCGCGGCCAGGGTCGCTGGTGGGGTCATTCGGGTCAATGCACCCATCATCGGCCCGGCAGACCTGCCGGAACTGGACTCCGAGAACGTCCCGAACTCCCTGTATCCGCTGAGCGAGGAGTGGGGCTCCTCACTGGTCGCTGCTCGCGTCCCGGCCCAACTCTGCCTCGACAGCTTCCACCTTCGCTTCAGCGTCGGTGTCCACCGTCCGCTTGTCGTCGATTTTGAGGAACGTCCCGACCCGCTCGCCATCGACGGCCTCGTGGGCTGCCTGCGCCGCGTCGAATAGCTCGCCGATGTCGTCAGTCTCGATGGTGGTTCCCATCGGTGTCGTCTCGTAGCTCACGTCGAACTCGTCGAGTGCGGCGACGGCGTTCGCCACTTCGGGCGCCATTGACTCCTCAGTTGCCGGTGCGACCGAGAGGAACGCGACGACGGTCATGGCCACAGTTGGACCGGGGCGGGCTTCCCTCTGTCGGTAACGTGGTCGTCCCCCAATCCGGCCTCACGGCCAGGTGTAGTCGTCGTCCCCCAGTCCGGACTCACGCCCAGGGGTAGTCGTCGTGCCAGGGATGCTCCCGCTCCAGCGCCGCCGCTGCGGCGATTACGTCCGCCTCGGCGTGTCGGTGGCCGACGATCTGGACACCGACCGGGAGTCCATCCGCAGTGAGCCCCGCTGGAACCGAGGCAACGGGATGGCCGGTCAGGTTGAAGACGAAGGTGAGGAACCACCCTGACTCCGGGTTCACGGGGGTGCCCTCAACGACGCTCGGCCCCTCGACGCCGTGCTCGAACGGCGGCACCGTCGTCACCGGGCAGACGAGCAGGTCCCTGCCCTCCAGTGCCGCCTCGATGCCGTCGTACACGTCGGTCCGGGCCTCGTCTGCCCGGAGATACTCGACGGCCGAGCGCTCGGCCCCGTCCTCGGCCATCCGGGCGACGTGGGGCGGAAACTGGTCAGCGTGCTCCCCGGCGATTTCGACGCCAGCGGTCTCTTCGAGGCGCTCGGCGAGCGCGGCGATGCCGGCCTCCCACTGTGGTGCCGAGGTCTCCTGGACCAGTTCCTCGAGCTCCTGCCCGAGGTCGACGTCGACAGTTTCGACGCCGAGGCCGGCGCTCCGGAGTCCAGTGACGGCCCGCTCGACGCCCGACTCGATGCGGTTGTCGATGGGGAAGATGCTCAGGTCGGGGCTGTAGCCCACGGAGAGCGCCGAGGCGTCCCGGTCGACGGCGTCAGCGAAGGCGTCGTCGCTGTCGGGGATGCTGAACGGGTCGCGTGGATGCGCGCCCGCGAGCACATCGAGCATCGTCGCGGCGTCCTCGACGGTCCGGGCGATTGGCCCCTCGTGGGTCATCGGCGTGTGGCTCCCGAAGGCGTTGGGTCGGGAGTCCATCGGCACCCGGCCGTAGGAGGGTTTGATCCCCACCGCGTGGCAGAACGAAGCGGGGATGCGGATCGACCCCCCGGCGTCGCTGCCCTCCGCAAGTGGGGCCATCCCTGCCGCGACTGCCGCCGCGGATCCGCCGGATGAGCCTCCGGCGTTGCGCTCGAAGTCGAACGGAGTGGCGGTGGGTCCGACGAGTTGGTTGTCGGTGACGACGCGGAGGCCGAACTCCGGAGTGTTCGTCTTCCCCAGCGGGATGGCGCCCGCATCCTTCAGGCGCTGGACGACGATGGCGTCGCGCTCGGCGACGTACTCCTCGAACGCCGGCGCACCGTAAGTCAGGCTGACGCCTTCGACGGCGGTGAGGTCCTTGATGGCGACTGGGACGCCGTGGAGCGGGCCGAGGTCGTCCCCACGCTCGACCGCACGCTCGGCCTCTCGTGCCTGCTCGCGGGCCCGGTCACGGCAGACAGTGATCCAGGCGTTGACATCGTCCTCGACGTCGTCGATGCGGCCGAGGAAGGCGTCGACGACGGTGACAGGTGAGAGGTCACCTGCGCGGATATCGGCGGCGAGTTCAGTCGCGGAGCGGAAAACGAGGCCTTCGGTCATTGCCCGGGGTTGGGCATGTGGTGAGTTAAAAGGATGTGAGCCGGCAGGCTCGGTCCGGGAACCGACGGCGACCGTTTGGGACCGTGTAAAAACGGCGCAATCTGTCTCGTGGTCGGGTAGCTCCGTACCCGTGGATTCCTCACGTCGGACTATTTCTACATGCTCCCACGTCGTGACTGTTTCTACTGGACCCCACGTCGGGACTATTTCTACTGGACCCCACGTCGTGACTATTTCTACCCACCCAACCTCGGACCATTTCTACTGGGCTCCACATCTGGGCCATTGGTGTTCGGTAGCACGAGTGAGGGGTGGGGAACTGTTAACCCGGCTGCGGAGAACCCCCAGTTATGCGAGAGGATTTCCTCCTGCTCAATCCGGGACCAGTACCGCTCAGCCGCGACGTGCGCGAGGCGATGAGCGAGCCGATGGTCTCCCACCGTTCGGCGGAGTTCGAGGCGGTGTACGAGCGTGCCCAGGACGGCCTGGACTACGTCTTCGAACGCTCGACCCTCGACGAGTCTCGGACTTCGGCGGGCGGGCAGGCACTCGTCCTCAACGGCACCGCAACCATGGGGATGGAGGCCGCCGTCGCCAACCTCGTCGACGGGGGCGACGAACTCGTGGCTGTCGTCAACGGGAAGTTCGGTCGGCGGTTCAAGCGCATCGCCGAGCGCCACTGCGATGTCACGCCGGTCGAGTTCCCGTGGGGGGACCCGGTCGATGTCGACGCCGTCGCTGATGCCGTCTCCGACGAGACAGCGGTGGTCACGATGGTCCATAACGAGACCAGCACCGGCCTACTCAACCCCGTGGAGCAGGTCGGGCAGATTGCGGCGGCACACGACGCGCGCCACGTCGTCGACGGCGTCACCTCCATCGGTGGCGACGAGTTCCGTATCGACGACTGGAACGTCGATATCGCTGTTACAGACGGCCAGAAGGCGCTCGCAGCGCCGCCGGGTATCTCGGCGCTCTACGTTGCCGACGATGTTTCAACGGCGATTGACGGCGGGTCGGCGCCCTTCTACCAGGACCTCGACTGGCACAGCCGAAAGGCAGAGCAGCACCAGACCCCCTTCACCAGCGCCATCCCGCTGTTCCGGGGGCTCGCAGTCGCCGTCGAAGAGATCCGTCACGAGGGGATGGGCGAGCGCATCGCCCGCCACCGCCAGCAGTCAGCGGCGTTCCGCGACGCCGTCGAGGCGATGGGGCTGGAGCTGTTTCCCGAGTTGAACGCGGAGAGCGACTACTCCAATACGCTTACCGCGGTCCGCATGCCCGAGGCTGTGCGCGGCGACGACAGCAAGGCGTTCTTCGACGCTACCACCGACCGCGGGGTCTCGGTCTCGGGCGGCCAGGCCCACCTGGGCGGGGATATCTTCCGGGTGAGCAACATGGGGAACCTCACCGCCGAGCAGGTGCTCCGCGGGATTCGCAGTATCGGTGAGGCGTTCGAGCAGGTCGGCGTCGACCTGGATGTCACGGCCGGCGTCGATGCCGCAGCTTCGCGACTCCGGTAGGCGCCCCCGGCGGCGCGGGCGGTTTCCGGTTCGGTTTTTAGCACAGCCCTTCGCGCTGGAACAGGGCGCCGAGTTCGTCCATCGACTCGACGATCTCGTCACAGTGGGGTACAACGGGGTCCTTCGGCTCGAAACCGACTGCAAGTTCCGCGACCTTGAGCATGGGGAGGTCGTTGGCGCCGTCGCCGACAGCAACGGTGTCCGCGATATCGCCCCCTTCCTCCGAACTGAGCGCCTGTAGCGCCTCGTCCTTCGTTCCCTCGATGAGCGGCCCCTCGGCGTCGCCCGTCAGGGCGCCGTCGGCTATCGGGAGGCCGTTCGCCACAACAAGGTCCACCTCGGTCCCATCTCGGGTAAGCGCGGCCTCGACGCCAGGCGTGAAGCCGCCGGTGAGGATGGCCGTGGTGTGGCCCGCGTCGTTCAGGCGTTCGAGAAGTTCGGCCGCGCCTGGACGCATCGTCACCTGCTCGAACGCCGCCGCGACCTCGTGTTCGGGGAGCCCTTCGAGCAGTTCCGCCCGCCGGTAGAGGCTCTCGGCGTAGGAGAGTTCTCCCCGCATCGCCCGTGCGGTCACGTCGCGGATTTCCTCGGCGATACCTTTCCGTTCGCCGAGCAGCACCATCATCTCCGACTCGGAGAGCGTCCCGTCGAAATCGAACGCGACCAGCGTCATTGGTGGTTCTGCGGGCTGGAGGGTAATCGTTCCCGGGGGTTTCGCCGCGTCGTATTCCACGGAGTTGTACACCTACTGTGACTCATTCGGATTTAGAACCACGTTCATGGATACTTTCAGCCGGCTGCGTGGTGGAACGTCACATAGACGAAGAAAGCATTAACCCACGTGAGCCGAACCTCCACCCGTGAAGGTACTCGTCACCGACCCTATCGCCGACGCAGGCCTGGAACGGCTCCGCGACGCGGGTCACGAGGTCGTCACCGCCTACGATATCGAAGGAGACGCGCTGTTCGATGCAGTCTCCGACGCTGACGGCCTCGTCGTTCGGTCGGGAACCGATGTGTCCGAGAAACTGTTCGACGCCGCACCGGACCTCCAGATTGTTGGCCGGGCCGGCATCGGCGTCGACAATATCGACATCGACGCCGCGACCGAGTACGGCGTCGTCGTCGCTAACGCGCCGGAGGGGAACGTCCGCGCCGCCGCCGAACACACCGTCGCAATGGCGTTTGCCAGTGCGCGCTCGATTCCGCAAGCCCACAGTCGGCTCCGTGACGGCGAATGGGCCAAGGGCGAGTTTCTCGGTACCGAACTCAACAGTAAAACCCTCGGTGTCGTCGGCCTCGGCCGCGTGGGGCAGGAGGTGGCCAGGCGCCTGGCCTCCCTCGGGATGAATCTTGTTGCCTACGACCCGTACATCAGTGAGGAGCGCGCCGAGCAACTCGGTGCGGAACTGATGGACCTCGATGAGTGTCTGGCCCGCGCGGAGTTCCTCACCGTCCACGTCCCGTTGACTGACGAGACGGAGAACCTCATCGGCGAGGCAGAACTCGCAGAACTGCAGGGGGGGTACGTGCTCAACTGCGCTCGGGGTGGTGTCGTGGACGAGGCCGCGCTCGCCACAGCTGTCGAAGATGGCGTCCTGCAGGGTGCAGCCCTGGACGTCTTCGCCGATGAACCCCTCCCAGCGAATTCGCCGCTGCTGAAGGTTGAGGACATTGTCGTCACGCCGCACCTCGGCGCCTCGACGGCGGCCGCACAGGAACACGTCGCCGTCACGACGGCCGAGCAGGTGCTTGCCGCATTCGCGAACGAACCTGTCGTGAATGCGCTCAATGCGCCGTCCGTCGACGAGACCTCTTTCCCGCGTATCGAGCCGTACATCGGCCTCGCCGAGACGGCCGGCCAGGTCGCAGCAGGGCTGTTCGACAGCCGTATCGAGCAGGTCGAGGTGGCCTACGCGGGAGACATCGCCGAGGAAGACGTGGAACTCATCACTGCGAGGGCCCAGAAAGGCGCGTTCGACCCGCTGGAGTGGCAGGTGAACGCAGTCAACGCCGCGCGCGTCGCCGCAGACCGCGGCATCGACGTGACCGAGACGAAGACGCGGCAGGCCGCTGACTTCCAGAGCCTGCTCACCGTCACGGTTGGCAACGACGGGGATGAGTTAGCCGTCTCCGGGACCTTGTTCACCGGCGACCAGCCCCGACTGGTCTCCATCGACGGCTTCCGCGTCGACGCGGTGCCGCAGGGCCAACTCTTGGTCGCGCGCAATCGCGACGAGCCTGGCGTCATCGGCTTCATCGGCACTGTGCTGGGACAGCACGGGGTCAACATTGCCGGGATGTACAACGCCCGCGAGACCGACGGAGGCAAGGCGCTGACGGTGTACAGCCTCGACCACACAGTGCCCGACGAGGCGCTCTCGGCGCTCACTGACGACGGGCGGATAATCGACGTGCGGCAGTTGGACCTGACTGACGAGTAGCGAGCGCCCGGTACTGCCGGCGAAGCGGTCGCCGCATCCGGTGGGGATTTACGCCCGCCACCGCCACCGGAGGTATGCACACGACACACACGGGTGAGCGCGGATGAGCACCCAGGCGGCCGAATTCTTCGAAGCCTACGAGGAGGAACATCTGGAGGACCTGTTCGACCTGCTCCGTCAGCCCTCCGTCAGCGCAACCGGGAGGGGCGTCGCGGACTGTGTCGAACTGGTCGAGGAGCTCTGTCAAACCTACGGCTTCGACGACGTGCTGACCGTCGAAAACCCCGGGAAGCCGTCGGTTATCGCCCACGCCGAGGCCGATGACGGCGCGTCCGGTGCCGGTCAACCGGAGGCCGCAGGCGCCCCAACAATCTTCGTCTACGGCCACTACGACGTCCAGCCAGCGGACCCGGACAACTGGACGACCCCGCCGTTCGAGCCGACAGTCCGCGACGGCCCGGACGGTCGGGACCGCATCTACGCCCGAGGCGCCGGCGACAACAAAGGGCAGTGGTTCGCCCATCTCTGTGCGGTCCGTGCCCTGCGGGAAACCACTGGCCTGGATACGAATGTCACGCTCCTGCTGGAAGGCGAGGAGGAGAGCGGCAGCCCGAACCTCGATTCCGTCGTCACAGAGCACGCGGACGTGCTCGGCGACGCCGAACTCGCGTACGTCGCCGACGGCCCAATCGACCCGTCGGGACGCCCGCACGTGCTCATGGGCGCCCGCGGGATGCAGTACGTCCAGGTAGACGTCCAGGGACCGAACCGGGACCTCCATTCGGGAAACTACGGCGGGCCCGTCCCGAACCCCGCCTGGGAGCTGGTTCGCATCATCGCCTCGCTGAAGGACGAGACCGGCCGCGTTACAGTCGACGGGTTCTACGAGGACGTGCGGCCCATCGAGGACGAGGACCGCGCGGCGCTGGACGCGATGCCGTTCGACGCCGAGGCGATCCGTGCCGACCTCGACATCCCGACGTTTGCCGCGGGGCCGGGCGACAGCTACCTCGAAAAGCTACTCTACTACCCAACCTGCAACATCGCCGGGTTCACCTCTGGCTACGGCGGGGAGGGAAGCAAGACGGTCCTTCCGTCGACGGCGACGCTGAAGATGGACATGCGGCTGGTCGCCGACCAGGACCCTGATGCAATATACGACGCCTTCGAAGCCCACGTCCACGACCACGCGACGGGTGTCTGTGACGTGACGGTATCGAAGATGGGGCAGATGCATCCACAGCGGACGCCGCTTTCCCATCCCGTCCGTGAACCAGTGGTGGACGCAGTTGGTAACGCGTGGCGGGACGAGCCGATTCTCAAGCCGACGCTCGGTGGATCGCTCCCGACAGCAGTGTTCGAACGGGAGCTCGGCTTGCCCTGCGTGACCGTCCCGTATGCCAACGAGGACGAGAACAACCACTCACCGGACGAGAACCTGGCACTCGACTGCTTCCGGAGCGGCGTGAGAACGAGCATCGCGCTGTTCAGCGACCTGGGCACCTGATTGCGGAGTCTGTTCCTGCTGTCTGAGGGCCAAATCTGGGTCCTGTCCGAGAGCCAGATGTGCGGACTGTCTGAGGGCCAGATGTCCGGACTGTCTGGGAGCCAGATGTGCGTACTGTCTGAGGGCCAGATGTGCATGAAGTCGTGGACTACACCACCCGCGATGGTCCATTGCTCGGCGGCAGTGTAAACAGTTGAAGGCGGAGTCTCGGATGTGGGGTTCGCTCCCGTCAAAGTATTTGGCAAGGTATCGGCCGTACCGTGCCAGTTCTTGGTTCTGATTCCGTGGACCCGGAAGGGGTATCTGCCGTGGTTCCCGTCGTCCCAGTCGTTTCGGGTTCCGGTCGAGGTTGAAACCGAAACAGTAGATGTAGACGTTGATTCCTGGATTCACCGGAGTAACGGCATTGGCCGCCATCTGTCTCACCGTCGCAGCGATTCTCCGGCCGCCATAACTTTGGCCCATCCATTTCCGCCACGAATGGCTTTATCTCGTACCGTGCCCGACTCCCCGCAATGACCGACTCCGACCGACTGACGCGGTTCGACCACCTGTTTACCCAGACAGTTCGGGAGTCCCTCGACGAACCGGGGTACGGCAGCTGGCGCTCACTGACAGCGCCCGACGCCGTCTCACTCAGCTTCGGGTTCCCATACCCGGACTCGTTCCCGGAAGAGGCCCTCCTGGAGTCGCTGGAGGCCGTGCTCACCGAGGAAGGCAGTGACGCCCTCCAGTACGGCGGCGGCGAGTACGTCGATAGCCTCCGCGAGGGAATTCTCGACCGCGAAGGAGCCCACGGAATCGAGGCGACTCCGGACGAACTCCTGTTGACAAACGGGGCGACCCACGCCATCGACGGCGTCGCGCAGGCGGTTCTCGACCCCGGCGACGAGGTGTTCGTGGAGGCACCGACGTTCATGGGGACGCTCTCGCTGTTCGAGAACTACGGCGTGGACGTGACGGGGTTCCCGGTCGACGATGACGGCCTCGACGTCGACGCCGTGGCGGCAACGCTGGCTGACCGCCGGGAACGGGGCGAGCCACTTCCGAAACTGCTCTACACCATCCCGAACTTCCAGAACCCGACGGGGGCGACGCTCTCCCGGGAGCGTCGGGACCGGTTGGTCGAGTTGGCCGCCGAGTACGGCTTCCTCGTCGTCGAGGACGACGCCTACGGCGAACTCCGGTACGACGGGGACGACGTCGCGCCCCTTGCGGCGCTGGACGATGCGGGATGGGTCGTCCGGCTCGGGACCGTTTCGAAAACCATCGCCCCGGGGGTACGGACCGGCTGGGTGCTCGGCCACGAGGTGATTGTCGAACAGGTCGGGCGGCTGCTCGCCGGCGGCACGAACACGTTCACCCAGAGCGTGCTCGGGCGGTATTTCGACGCCGGTCACTACGCGCCGACGCTCGCGTCGTTGACCGATGCGTACGAGCAGCGCCGGGACGCGATGCTCGAATCGTTATCGACGCAGCTGCCAGCGGGGTCGGACTGGACGGAGCCTGCGGGGGGGTTCTTCGTCTGGGTGACGTTGCCAGAGGGTATCGATACCGAGGAACTGCTTCCCGAAGCAGGTGAGGAGGGTGTGACGTATCTCCCCGGCCCACATTTCTTCGCGAACGGGGGCGGGCGGCGCTCGCTGCGTCTCTCGTTCAGCCACGTTTCTGCCGAAGAGATTGACCGGGGAATTGCGGCGCTCGCGCGGGCGACGGAGTCCGTGTGGGAGGGGGAGTAGCAATTCTGTTTCAGTCCGTCAACGCCCTGCTGAAGGAGGAGTAGCAACCCTGTTTCAGTCCGTCAACCCCATTCCGTCACGAAACAGTTTTCAGCTTCGGCCTCATCTCCACTAACGTGACCGTCGATTCCGTCACCCGCGTCGCCGCCCTTCGCCAGCGACGGGTCGACATCCGGCCGCGGGCCGCGTAGGCCCAACTCTCCCTCTCCAACCGTGCCGTTTCGCCGTTGCTCACGCTCTTCGAACGTCGGTAGCGTCGCGTAATTCATTTTCTTTCAAAAACAATTACGCTGGATTTATCTGATAGCGGCCTTCAGACCCGTGTATGACGAGTGTCGCACTCGCGTTCAGCGGCGGGCTGGACACGACAGTCTGCGTGCCGCTGTTGCAAGAGGAGTACGAGTACGACGACGTAATCGCCGTAACCGTGGATGTCGGCCAGCCCGACGCCGAGTTCGCGGAGGCCCGCGAAACCGCCGACGCCCTGGGGATGGATATCCACGTCGTCGATGCCACCGAGGCGTTCGCGGAACTGTGTCTCGATTCCGTGCGCGCGAACGCGACGTACCAGGGCTATCCGCTCGGCACCGCGCTCGCGCGCCCGATCATCGCCGAGGCGATTCTGGAGGTCGCTCAAGACCTCGACTGCGACGCCATCGCCCACGGCTGTACGGGGAAGGGCAACGACCAGCTCCGCTTCGAGACGGTCTGGCGCGGTGCCGATCTCGATGTGGTAGCCCCGGTTCGCGAACTCGGCCTCACTCGCGAGTGGGAGGTGGAGTACGCCGACGAGCGTGACCTGCCCGTGGAGGCGGGCAACGAGGGTGAGTGGAGCATCGACACCAACCTCTGGTCGCGGTCGGTCGAGGGTGGCGACCTGGAGGAGCCCAGTCACATCCCGAGCGAGGACATCTACGACTGGACCACGACGCCCGACGGTAGCGAGGAACTGGTCGATATCACCTTCGAGGACGGCTACCCCGTCGCGCTGAACGGCGCGCCGGTGGGGCCCGTGTCGCTCATCGAGGAACTCAACGCCCTCGCGGGCGCCCACGGGGTCGGCCGCACGGATATGTTGGAGGACCGCATGCTCGGCCTGAAGGTGCGTGAGAACTACGAGCACCCCGCCGCGACGGTGCTGCTGACCGCTCACGAGGCCCTGGAACAGCTCGTTTTCACCAAAGCCGAGCGCGAGTTCAAGCCCCAAATCGACCAGCAATGGGCCGAAGCCGCGTACAAAGGGCTGGTCGAGGCCCCGCTGGTTGACGCGCTAGAGGGCTACCTCGATGCCTCGCAGAGCAAGGTGACCGGAACTGTGACGGTAAAGCTCCAGGGCGGGCAGGTTCGCCCGGTGGCCCGCGAGTCCAAGTACGGCGTCTACTCCGAGAGCGCCGCCTCGTTCAACACCGAGACCGTCGAGGGCATCGAGCAGGCCGACGCGACTGGCGTGGCGAAGTACCACGGGTTTCAGGAGCGCCTCGCGAACCAGGTGGCCGCGGCTGCGGAAGGCGTCGCACCCGTCGTCGAGACGGCAGACGTCTCCACGGACGGTGTCGAGTAGATGACTGACGAGGATGCTGGCCCGCCGGAAACCAAAACGGATGCCAGTGACGACCCGGACCAGACTGTCGTTCGCGGCGAACGCTTCGCCGGCGGTCCGGCGCGCTCGTTCATGTCGAGTCTTGACGCCGATACGCGCATCTTCGCGGCCGACCTCGCGGTGGACCGCGCTCACGTCGTCATGTTGGCCGAACAGGGTATCCTCGGCGGCGACGACGCCGCGGCCATCCTCGCCGCGCTCGAAACCGTCGAAAGCGAGGGCCACGCCGCACTCCCTGCAGGCGAGGACGTCCACGAAGCCATCGAGTCGGCGGTCATCGCCGAAGTCGGGCCTGTGGGTGGCCGGATGCACACGGCGCGCTCGCGGAACGACGAGGTGGCGACCTGCATCCGCTATCGCTTCCGCGCGGACCTCCTGGACGCGGCGGCGGCGACCCTGGCGCTTCGCGAGGCGTTGCTTGACGCCGCCGTGGCTGAGGCGGACACCGTCGTTCCCGGCTTCACCCACCGCCAGCACGCACAGCCGACGACTGTCGGACATCTGCTCGCCTCCTACGCTGGAGCGATCGAGCGCGACACCGAGCGCCTGCTCGACGCATTCGACCGTACGAACCAGTCTCCGCTGGGAGCCGCCGCCTTCGCGGG
>CAYXXM010000038.1:0-12069 GCA_964469085.1 uncultured Haloferacaceae archaeon | reverse complement strand
GGTGCATCTGGCTCCGCTTCTCCGAGGAGAGCGACCGGCCGTAGGCGTCCTTGTCTTTCCAGTCGATGGTCGTCGTCAGTCCGCGGTCGTGCATCGTCTCAGTGATCGGCGCACCCACACGAGACTTGCTCTGGCGTTCGGAATGGTTGAACGCGCGCCACTCTGGCCCCCGGTCTATCTGGCGCTCGTCCAGAACCAGCCCGCAGTCGTCACAGACCAGCTCTCCCTGGTCATCGTCTGTGACGACTTCGTCCGACCCACACTCCGGACAGGAGACGAGTTCCTCGGCCTGCTCCTCCTCGGATTCGGACTCTTGCTGCCGCTCCCGGGTAGGGCGTTCCATTAAAAGATTTCTGGTGATACCCGGATTTAAGACTTTCTTTGACCTTTCGTGAAACACAGAACTATCACCCGGAGGGAATCCCCGTGGGCCGGTTTCTGCTTCGTGCGGTTCGCGCAAGACAACCTGAACCCCCCCATTCGGTGGAATAACTCTCAGGTATTCACCAACACTTTTGTATTACCAGTGAATATGCCCATTCAGCATGAGCACAAACGTGAAGCAAGCCGTTGCGGCCTGTCGTCCAGCAGAGATCGAACCGGTCGAACTGTCAGCCGACGCACTCGAGACGACCGCGCCGGGCTACCTGCGCGACCTCAAGCACGAACTGGCCGACGAGGGCTACCAGCCGGCCCAGCTCACCGTCGAGGGCTGCTTCGACGAGGACTGCTCGCTGGCGACACAGGAGGAGGCCGACAGGCTGCGGGAGTTCGTCCGCGCCGCGTCGTTCCTCGGGGCCGGCAGCTTCACCGTGAGTATCGACGAGGTCGGCGACGCAGAGAAAGTGCGACCTGCGCTGTCGGCGCTGGAAGAGCGTGCCCGTCGGGAAGGCGTCACACTCACGGTGGAGGGCCTCGACGTTCGCACCTGAATGAGCCAAAAGCGCGCGCTGGCGGAACGGCTCCACGGCCTCGCGGGCTTTGCCTCACCTCGAATCGAACTCGAACAGTACCCGACGCCGCCGGATCTGGCGGCCCATCTCGTTCATCTCGCGGACCTGCAGGGGGACCTCGACCAGACAGTGCTCGATCTCGGGACGGGGACGGGCCTGCTCGCGATTGCCGCCGCCTGTCGGGGGCCTGACTCCGTCGTCGGCCTCGAACGCGACACGGAGGCACTCGCCGTCGCCCGGGAGAACGAACAGCGTGTCGACCCGGAGCGCTCGGTCGACTGGCTGCTCGGCGACGCCACCCGGTCACCGGTCTGTCCGTCCTCGCCGACGACGGTCCTGATGAATCCGCCGTTCGGGGCCCGAAGCGGTAACGAGGGCGCCGACCGTGCCTTCCTCGAAACGGCCGCGGCGCTCGCAGAGGTTTCGTACTCCGTCCACAACGCGGGCAGCGAATCGTTCGTGGAGTCGTTCACCAGCGACGAGGGTGGCGAGGTGACGCACGCGTTCCAAGCGGAGTTCGAGCTATCCAGACGCTACGAGCACCACGAGCGTGACCGGACGGAGATCGATGTCGAGGTGTTCCGCGTCGTTTGGCGCTGAGTCCGCGCGCCACCGATGGACCCTATGTGAGTCCGCGCTCCAACCGACGGACATTATTCGGCGGGGACTGTGACTACAGGCATGAAGGAGCAGTTCCCCGAGATGCTGAGCCGAAACGCTGACCACGCCGACGGATTTGCCGACCGATTTGATGGGCTCCAGGATGGCCAGCAACCCGACGCCGTCACCGTCTGCTGTTCGGACTCCCGGGTCTTGCAGGACCACCTCTGGCGCAACAACGACCCGGGCAGGCTCTTCACCTGTGGCAATATCGGGAATCGGGTGGTCCAGCGAACCGCCGAGGGTACGATGGTCTCCGGCGACGTGCTGTATCCAGTCGCCCACACCGGAACCGAGACAGTCGTCGTCGTCGGCCATACCGGCTGTGGGGCTGTCACCGCGACGTACGACCACCTCACCGACGGGCTCTCGGAGCCACCGGGAATCGAGCACTGCATCGACCTGCTGGCACCCGGTCTCGAGGCCGGCGTCGATGCCCTGCCCGAAGGCCTCCCTCGGGCGGAAGCGATCAACAGTCTCGTGGAGTACAACGTCGACCGGCAGGTCGAATTCCTTCTCGACAGCGAGGATGTGCCGGAACACGTCGACGTGTACGGCGTCATCTACGACTTCCAGGACGTCTACCCGGGCGTGCGTGGTGAAGTTCACGTCATCAACGTCGACGGCGAGCGAGACCCGGCGGCTCTGCGCGAGGCACACCCGGAGGCGGCAGCGCGTATCGACCGTCTCTGGACCTACTGAAACAGTCCTACTGAAGCCACCTCGACGGCGCACTCGCTGGCGACCCGTCCCCCTGGGCTGGGCCTCCGACACACCGGCGAGAGCGGCCGCCGCCGGTGGGCCTTTTTGCCCACCGCCCGGAGCGTGGACATGGATGTTGGCACTGCGAGCACGACGCCCGGCGAGCTATCGACCGGTCACCTGACAGTCACCGAACTCCCGACCGGCGTCGAGGAGCGATTACCGGTCTGCATCGCCCAGGGGGAGGACGACGGCCCGACACTCTGGGTGACGGCCTCGATTCACGGCGACGAACTCACCGGGATGGCTGTGGCGCAGGACCTGCTAACCGAATCGCTCCCGGAGGAGCTCTCCGGGACGCTGGTCTGTCTGCCGAACCTGAACCCCGCAGGGCTTCGTCGAAATGCCCGCACCTCCTACTACGGCGACGACGACCCGAATCGCTACTTCCCCGATGGCGAGCACGACCCCGACGAGCGGGTGCGGCCGCCGGAGGTCCAGGAACGCATCAACCGCCGGCTCTACGAGGAAATTGCCGAGAGCGCCGACGCCGCGGTCAACCTCCACACCGCCGGCATCGGCTCTCGACCGTTCCTCATCCGGGGTCGGGTTCCCTACGGCGACCGGCGCACCGAGGCCGAGGCCCGAGAAATCGCCGACGAACTCGACGTGTTCAATCTCGCGTTCAGCCTCGGCGGCGTGGAATCGCTCGTCGAACACACCGCGAGCATGTCCGCGGCGACGCTCTCGGAGGCCGAGCGCGCCGAGGCCGGCATCTCGGACTCGCTGCTCCGGCTCTCGGTCGGCGTCGAGAACACCAACGACCTGCTGCGTGACCTGGAGAAGACGCTGGAGCAGGTCTGAACGAGTACAGGCACCGACTCAGTTCTCTCGGCGACCTGTTAGCGCCAGCCCCATCCCCTACCGACTCTCCCGCTGCTCGACCTTGTTCAACTCGATCAACAACCGGAAAATCGCCTTCACGAGGTTCGAGTCCACGTCGAACTGTTCGGCGTACTCCCCCGCACGATTCATCACCGCCTGCTCCTGCCGCTCGTCGGTCGTCGGCAGTCCCTCCTCGGCCTTCACCTCGGCGATGGTGTCGGCGACGTAGCTCCGCTGGGCGATGAGTTCGACCAGTTCCTGGTCGACCTCCCGTATCTCCTCGCGCAGTTCCTCGATCGTCATGTCGTCGGGTGTGCGTTCGCTCACAGGTACCGGCCTCCGTCGGTCCGTGTCCGGGTTCGGAGCGTCTCTCCGGATCGGTCACGCCACTCCTCCTCGACGGCGTCCAGCCCTTCGTCGTCGCCGATGGCGACCACACTTGGGCCGGTGCCGGAGAGGGAGACGCCGTCGGCGTGCTCCATCGCCTCCAGCGCCGGGTCGGGCGAGAACCCCAGGGCCGCCGAGAACGCCAGCCCGTTGACCGTCATCGCGCGGCCGTACGCGCCATCGAGTGCGAGCTCCTCGACCAGTTCGGCCATCGGCGCCACCAGGTCACACCGCTCGGCGTCGGCGTCCGCCGAGTACGCCCGGTGGGGCGGCGTCCAGATGAGCGCCTCGCGGTCGAACGCTTCCCGGACCAGCAACTCGTCGGCGGCGTTATCGGTCACCGTCACCCCCCCAAACATCGACGCCGTGGCGTCGTCGAACGCACCGGTGACAGTCACGCCGACGTCACGGGCGGCCTCAACGCCCAGTCGGCAGGCCTCGATGCGGTCCACGTCGTCGGCGGCGTCCAGCGCGTCGATGGTCGCCAGGACCGTCGCGTTCGCCGCCGCCGAGGAGCTTTTCAGCCCCGCTGCGGTCGGGACGTCGCTCTCGGTGTGCACCGTTGCGCCGGCGCTGACCGTCTCCGACCCGACGAGGTCCAGGCCGACACGTGGTCCCCAGCGCTGGAGGACGAGTTCCACGCAGCGCTCGATGAGCGCCGTGTCCGCGTCGGGGTCACCTGCGATGACGCCGTCCACGCCGGAGTCGCCAACCGTAATCTCCACCTCGGCCCGGGTCTCGATGTCGAGCGCGAACGCCGATCCGGTGCCGGTCGCGAGCGCGTTGAGCACCGTCCCCGCGCCGGGGGCTGCGGCGTGACCCTGCATACCCGAATCCGGGGCGGTGGGACGCTTGAACTTACTGGTCGCGTCCCCCTCCGCAGGGACCCGCAGGATTTCGAGGAGTTAGAGCAGGTGTGCGCCCGCCGACGAGACGCTTGTCTGGTTCGGGAGCACGTTCTCGCAATCCACGGCGATGACGGATTCGCCCAGCATCGCCATCGTGGCGGCGCCGCCCGCATCCTCGACGCGGGCGACGTCGGCGACGACCTGCCGGGTGGGAAGTTCGAGCGTGCGGGCGAACGGCCACGAGCGCTCGATGACCGTTTCCAGGTCCGGCGGATTCGGGAGGCCGTCGAGGACTGCACTTCCCTCCCGTCGGACCGTCCCCATCAGCGCCTCGTCGTCAAGCGCGTCCTCCGTGGAGAGGCTGCCGTAGGACGCGTACTCCACTGCAGCGTCGGTCGCGACGCGCTCCCGACCTTTCCCAAGGTCATAGCGCAGGCCGCCAGTGTTCTGGACGTAGACGTCGCCGAGCCCCGTGCCAGCAGCAACCTCGGCGGCGCGGGACTGTTCGACCAGTTCCTCGCGACCCTGGCCGAGGTCGAACAGCGCGTTCGCGGCGAGTGCGGTCGCGAGCGTCGCGGCCCCGCTGGAGCCGAAGCCGGCCCCGATGGGGACCTCCGGGCGAACATCCACGTGGGCGGCGACGCCGAGGCGGTCCAACACGCCGACCACGGGGTCGAAGCTGGCAGACTCGCCGTCGACCGTGACTCGCGGTTCGGCGGCATCCTCGACGGAGACGGTGACACCGTCCGAGAGCGCGACGCTCGCGCCGCGGGTGCGCGTGCCGGCCTCGTTGGGGGCGAAGACGGCGGTGACACTTGCGGGGGCGAACGCGTCCATATGGGAGTGGCCGGCGGACAGGCAGTTGAACGGTGCGGTTCGGGGCCGTCATGCAGCCAAACGTGAACAGTCCCGATAGTGGAGACGAAAGAGTCAAACAGCGCCACGCGGAATTTCTCCCCATGGAACTTCGGGTCATCGAGAAGAGCGAGGAGGAACTCCGGATCGAGATTGCCGGCGAGGGGCACACGTTCATGAACGTCCTCAAGGGTACGCTGCTCAACTCCGAGGAGGTCGTCGCGGCGACGTACGACGTGAACCCCGAACAGTCCGGTGGCCAGACCGAGCCGATCCTCTCGGTCAAAACGACTGAGGGTGCCGACCCCCTCGACGTGCTGGAAGAGGCTGCGGGCGACGTCGGCGAGAAGAGCGACGACCTGCGGAGCGCGTTCGAAGCTGCTGCCTGACGCGTCGACGAACTGCTGTCTCTGCTACGCGCTGTCGGTCGTCGCGGATTCCGGGCCTGTTCGTTCCGACGCCTGCGGCAAAAACTCCTCTCAGAGTCGAACCGGGACGCCCCGTTCAGCGAGATACTCCTTCACGTCCGGGATGCCGTACTCGTCGAAGTGGAAGATAGAGGCTGCGAGCCCCGCGTCGGCGCCCGCTTCGGTGAACACTTCGTACATGTCCGCTGGCGAGCCACAGCCCGACGACGCGATGACGGGAGTCGAGACGGCGTCGGAGATTGCGGCCGTCAGTGGGATGTCGTAGCCCTCCTTCGTCCCGTCGGCGTCGATGGAGTTGACGAACAGTTCGCCGGCGCCGCGCTCGTCAGCCTCGACGGCCCACTCGACGGCGTCGAGTCCGGTCCCTTCGCGGCCACCCTTGACCGTGCACTCGAACCAGCAGGACTCCCCGTCGACCCGCTCGTACTGTTCGCCCTGTTCGTCGTAGCGCCGACGGGCGTCGATGGAGATGACGATACATTGGGAGCCGAATGCGGCCGCTCCCTCGTTGATGAGCGACGGGTCGGCGACAGCCCCGGAGTTGATGCTGACCTTGTCGGCGCCGGCCCGCAGCGTCTCCTTGATGTCCGCAGTCGTCCGGATACCGCCGCCGACAGTCAGCGGGATGAACACCTCGTCGGCGACGGCCGAGACGGTGTCGAGCATCGTTTCGCGCCCCTCCGCGCTGGCGGTGATGTCGAGGAAGACGAACTCGTCGGCACCGGCCTCGTCGTAGCGCTTGGCCATCTCCACCGGGTCGCCGGTGTAGGCCAGGTCCTCGAAGTTCACGCCGGTGTAGACCGCCGGTTCTCCGTTCTCGTCGATGTCCACGTCGATACACGGGATAACCCGCTTGGTCAACGCCATGTGATATCGATGAGTACGTGGTCGGTCCGTAAAAACTGGCCGATTGGCGGGACACCGTGCATGGTCACCACCATGGTCATTGGCCTGCAAACGTTGCAGTCAGACCATCAAGATGGGTCCAACGCCGGGGCCGAACAGCCGGCTGCCACGGAGGACGCTACCCAGTCCGTCCAGCTCGAACGGAATCGGGCAGTGGGTGACGCGCTCGCGGAACCCGCCACGTGGCGTCGACCGTATCGTCGCCTTTGTCAAGGTCCTTACAACTGTTCGGACGCCGCGGCGTGAGGCCTGTGGCACTGTAGAGTCCTGACCGACAGACAGGTGGTCCGAACCCCTCGGTGAGCCGGCTTCGGCGGGTGAACCCGGCCGCCGGAAGCGATTTACGGTCCCCGCTCACACGTCAGACCATGGTCGACACCACGGAGCGGGACGGGATGACGTGGTTCCGATGTGAGGAGTGTGGCCTCCTCTTCGACAACGAGACCGACGCCTCGAAGCACGAGGATAACTGCGTTAGCAATGATCCATCGTACCTGCAGTAACGCGTCGGCAGTCTGCTGTTCCTGACACCCATGGGCTGACAGCTATCGGTCGCGAGCGATGCAGCAGAAACAGACGACTGTCCCGGAGTGGACAACCGATTGACCCAGAGTAGACAACGGACTGTGCCGTAGTAGACAACGGACTGTCCGGGTTACGCGGCGTCGTCGGCCACCAACTCGAAGCTCTCTTCGCCCCAGTCGTCCTCGACGAAGACGAACACGCGTCCGCGTGCCGTCTCCGGGTCGGCCTCGACTTCGGTCCGTTGACCACCGATGCAGCGGGCTGTCACTCCGGGAAACAGCTCCTCCTGTTCGCCCTCGTCGAGCAACACCCGACCGACACCGGTGGTCTCCAGAATGTCGTCGTGTGTGTTGCGGTCGTTGACGTAGAGCATCACGCCCTCCGTCTCCGTGGGGTCCGTGACCAGGACGTGACACTCCTTCCCAGGACCGGTTCGGAGGGTCCCCGTCTCGATGGTCGGGGCGCCACGGTAGAGGGTCGTTCGCCCGTCGGCGTACTCGACGACGACGCCCTCCTCGACGAGGTCGACGCCGACCGTGCCGGGCGGGACGGCGTTCCTGTTGGACATGGCCGTCCTACCCGGTCCGCAGACATAAGCGCCGCGTCATCAGGGCGTCGGTGGCCTGAGGAGTTGACGGCCGTTCCTGGAAACTGTTCAGCCCATCCCCGGCGGCGGCCCCTCCCGTTTGTCCTCCACGTCGACGTCGAGGCCGAGTTCCTCGCGCTGTTCCCGGAGTTTCTGAATCCGCCGGCGGAACTGCAACAGCCCGACCAGCGCGACGACCGCCAGGCTACCCGCGAGGCCGCCAAAGATCAGGATGTCCCGCTGGATGTAGTAGCGCACCAATATCGACGGCTCGGTAATCTCGTCCCACCGGATGTGAAGCCGGCCGTCGACGACCCGTTTCTCGTCGGGTTCGGGAACGACCTGGCCGAACAGCGGCACGCTCGCTCGCCGGTCTTCCGGCAACACCAGCGTGTGCGAGCCCTCGACGAAGACGGGCATGGTGAACCGTTTGGGCGTGCTCTCGCCGGAGAACGCGACCTGGCCAGCCTCCCCCGGCGGCTCCACCCGCAGTTCGTTGCTCTCGGTGTAGACCGCACCGCCGTGGGCTTCGAACTCCGAGCCGTTGATGACCGTACCGTTGGGGTATCGGTACCGCAGGGAACGGACCGTCAGCGGTCGCTTCGTCCCCAGCGCGTCGGTCCGGGAAAGGTTGAGTCCGTCGCCGAACCCGTCCGCGGAGACGTTGTACACCACCCGGTAGTTCGCGTCGTCCGTGACCGTGATGCGAACGTCCGAATCCGGCCCCCACGCGTACGCCTCCTCGGGCGGTTTATCTAGCCGCTCGGCGTCCGTGGGGCCGCCGCCGGTCAGTGCGCCGAGGCAGCCGCTCCCGAGCACGAGGCCGACGAGTGCCAGTACCGCGAGTGCTCGCCTGCTCATCGGTCTCCCGTCACGGCACGACGCACTTGAGTTCGGCGGGGAGATACTCGCCGACGCTGGCGAGCAGTCCCGGCGGGTCAGTTCCCTCCGTGCAGATGACGCTCTGTTCGAGCAGCCCCAGGCGTTCGACGGTGACGACGTCCCGAGCGTGGCCCGCTCGGTTCACCGTCGCTCGAACCTCACCACGGGTGGCGGAATTGACGTTAAGCCGTCCGCCGTTCCCCTCGGCGCGGGTCCAGTCGTAGAGCATGTCCTGCGTTTCCTGGGCCAGTCGGTGGTTGCCCTCGGCGTCGTAGACGAACGAAAGCGGCGTGTGCTGGACGATGCCGAACCGGTCGCGAATCTGGACGGGGTCGCCGGGGCCGAGCCCGAGTTGGTCCTGCGAGATGGCGACATCGATGCCGGCGTCGAGCGTCCAGCCTTCCTGGGACCAGGACTCCAGTGTGCCGACGTACGTTTCACCGTCCTCGAAGTGGTCGGTCACCTCTCCCCACTGGTCCCGGAGGAGGTTCCGGGCGACTGTCGCGTCCTCGCCTTCGACGGTGACCGAGACGAACTCGTCGCCGCGGACGCCGACGGTCCACTCGACGTCGAGCTCCGCGAGCTCGTTTGCGACCAGCGAGTCGAGCGAGTCGATGGAGCGTTCGAGGGCGTCTCCCTCGACGTAGCATTTGGTCGCGAGAACGACCATCAGGCGGCCTCGAGATTGAGTTCCTCCCGGAGCTCCGCGAGCCGGTTCTCGGTGGCCTCGACCATCCGGGTGTTCTCCATCGCCTCGATCTGCGTGCCGCATTCGGGGCACTCGAAGCCGAACTCCATCGCTTCCTCGAACTCGAAGCGCAGCGAGCAGTTCTCACACAGGTAGAACTGGTGGGAGTCCTCGTACTCCAGCCGTCCCTCGAGGGCGTCGACGAGCCGGTGCATCTCCTCTTCGAGGTTGTCCGGAATGTTCTCGTAGTGGAACGTCCAGAGGTAGGTGAGCCAGCCCGAGTCCTCGTCGCGGACCCGGCGGTAGGCCGCCAGGTCGTTCTCGTAGAGGATGAACAGCGCGCGGCGCACGTCGTTGAGTTCGAGGCCGAGTTCCTCCGCCAGCTCCTCGTCTGTGACCTCGCCATCGGGGGGCGCCGCGGCGACGGGCATCCCTTTGGGGCCGACCAGGTCATGGAGGTATTTCTGGATAACTGGGTCCGCCAAGAGTCCCTCAAAAGCCATTGCGGGATGGTTCTCGGGGGACGCGCTTCAACGTTGCGGGTTATGAATAGTTCTGGATGGGGTTTGGGTATCGGCTGTCGAGTGAGTAGGGGTCATATGGCCATCAACACCCTGGAAGCACCTGCCCGTTCGGCTCTTCTACTAGTTGTGTACTGGTGGGAGTCCGAGCGTGGTTTCCATCAGGGTGAAAGCCCCTGCCCGTTCGGCTCGGGGGCCCGCACCTGCGCGCCTCGCTCCGTTCGCGCTGCTCACTGCGCTGCGGTGCTTGGAGGGGCCGCCGTCGCCGAACGGGCAGCCCCTTTCAGTCCCGCCCGGCGGCACCGCCCACACCCTCCCCAGCCGACTCCCTCGCTTCGTCGCCGGGCTGCAACCGGCTGTCACCGGAAGTCATCGGCTTCCGGTTGCCCGAGGAGCGACGCTCCTCGATGCTAGCGGGACCTTCGGTCCCGCCGTGCTCGGTCGTCCCTCACGCCGGGTCGCGTCACGAGGACGCTCCCGCTTCGCGCCACAGCCGTGGCGGTTGAATCCGGTGCTGTGCCGGGCCTCGTGCCCGGCACATTGCGGTCCAATTGTGCAAGCACCCTCCGCGGAGGTGTTTGCGGTGGCGGTTGGCGTCGCGGAGACGGTAGTCGCAGAACGGGTAGTCGTCGCGGACACGGAAGCCGTCCTAATGAGTGTCAACCGCCGACCTGCAACACCACTGGACACTCAATCATGATTCCAGAAACCCCATTTACCTCACTCCTCACCATCGCCCTCGAACTCCTCCGGATCGACGACGCGTTTCCCCGTTTCCATCGGGACGACGCGACGGTCCCCGCCCTCCCACTCCCGTTCGAGCTCCCGGCCCTCGTGGAGGCGGTCGAGAAACACCGCCAACCCGGCAACTTCGGAGTGGGGCTGGTTGGTGACCCCGACGTTCCAGTCCGCGTGGTCGTACACCTCGAACGGGACCTTCTCGCCGCCAACGACGATGAGTAGCGGGGCGGCGGCGTGGGCCTCACGAATATCCTCCTCGACGTCCTGAATCTGTTCGCCGTACATCGTCAGGTGGACGACCGGACCGTCCCACTCCCGGATGGTGGCTTTCTGCTCGTCGCTCTGTTCGATCTCGAAGGGACCGCCGAAGCGCTCGGTGATGTCCCGCACCGTCTCGGCTGATTGCCCGGCGTTGTCCGGAAACAGCACCCGGTCGGCGCCGAGTGCGCGGGCCGTCAGCCCCACGTGGGTCGTCATCCGGTCGTCCCGACCGGGCCGGTGGCCCAGACGGAGGACACAGAGCTCCGGCGCGTCGTGCATGGCTGGATAACGGACCGGGGCGGTGGAGGCCCTTTCGGTTCTCCAGCGCGGTTCGCCGGTCCCGCTCCAGCCGTCCGTTGTTCGGAGGTCCCGTCCCAACCGTCGACCGGAACGCACTTGCCCGAACCCGAACACCCGGCGTGTATGCAACTTCAGGAGCAGAACGTCGTCGTCACCGGCGCGGCCGGGTTGGTCGGCTCCCAGGTCGCCGCCGACCTCGCACCGGCGAACGACGTGCTGGCCGTCGATGACCTCTCGAAGGGTGACCGCGAGGCAGTGCCGGAGGATGTCGAGTTCGTCCGCGCCGACATGCTCGACCCCGACGACGTTGCGGCGGTGGTGACCGACGAGTCGGATATCGTCTTCCACTTCGCGGCCCACACCGACGTGCGGATGGACACCCCCGAGGAGGAACGTCGCGTGTTCGAGGAGAACACGGAGATGACCTACAACGTCGTCGAGCGCATGCGAGAGGTGGGCTGTGACGCACTCGCCTTCACCTCCTCCTCGACGGTGTACGGCGAGGCCCCGCGCCCGACCCCGGAAGCGTACGGCCCGCTCGAACCCATCAGCATCTACGGCGCCTCGAAGCTCTCGGACGAGGGGGTCATCTCCACGTTTGCCAACTCCTACGGCATCCAATCGTGGGTGTTCCGCTTCGCCAACATCGTTGGCCCGCGCCAGCGGGGTAACGTCATCCCGGACTTCATCCAGAAACTGCAGGACGACCCCGAGACGCTGACAATCCTCGGTGACGGTCGCCAGGAGAAATCCTACCTCCACGTCGCCGACTGCGCCGACGCCATCCGATACGTCGTCGAGCACGCCGACGAGCCGTACAACCTCTACAACCTCGGCTCACGGACCACGACCTCCGTGGTCGACATCGCCGACATCGTCGCGGACCTCATGGATCTCACTCCCGATTACGAGTTCACCGGCGGGGACCGCGGCTGGACCGG